>NZ_JAUPTE010000032.1:0-39834 GCF_036701705.1 Microcoleus sp. w1-18aA5
TTTAGTTACCTCAGTAGATATATTCTCTTTGTTTACTTATCTTAACATAGTTCGGTTTTTTTGCGCCGACCTACTTACTACCTCGACAGCTAACTGAATCGGCGATTCCAGTGCGACATAAGCTTTGCGTTCAGCACGCCACAAAGTGCGATCGATAACACTGACATCAGGAACTCGTCCTTGTTCCGTACCTTCTTTTGTGGTAGTTTTGATGGTGATGCCTCGTTTTACTACATAGTTGAGTTTCAGCCGATCGCTCTCTTGATAAAAGTGTCTGTCTGTAAATTCACTAATATCATCATGATTTCTGGTAATTGCTATTTTGACAATCTCTCCGTTCACCAATTCTTAAAGACTATCTTCCGGGCAAATTGCAATAAATTCGTTAAAATTCAATAGGTGTTTGGTAGTTGCAATCATATTATTTAATTCTCTCCAAACGTGACATTATTAAATCGCCAAATAATTAATAATTTGTAGGTTCGCATTGCACACCTTACTGATAATTCGTTGGTGGGGGCGGGTTTTTGAGATTGTCGGTTTGAGGCAATTCTTGTTTGTAAAACCCGCCCCTACAGCATTTATCAGGCTTGGTATTTTTTCAGAATAGCAACTTTTTCTGGGAAGATTTCGATCGCCATTTTGTCATCATAACGAGTCGCGAGCGATCGTCTCACCTCGCCCAAAAACAGTGGCTGCGACAGCCCAGGTTCAGGATGTACCACTGTACGAACCCGGATTGTCATGTAGTCTCTGCCCCGCCCAGAGCGCCCTGGAGAGTACAAATCCGCAGCCGCTTGCTGCATCGTTGCTTCTAATTCCGATTCGGTGATCGTAGGTGGCACAGTAACTACTGTTTGAGCGCCGCCAGTATCGTAAACTAAAGAATAGCGAACTGCACCCGGAATTTCTGTACGAGAAAACAGTCCCAAACCCAGACCAAATATACTCGCAGCAATTACGCCCATAAAGCTTGTCACTCCTACCAATCGGAAGCGAAAACCCCATTTGAAGATAAATGCTATAACTGTTAAAATAGCCAAAGCTACTGTCAGAATTCCCGCCCATTGGGCGTACATTAAAAGGTTAGAATTTACGCTCATTTGATGATTTGTTGACTGTTGACTGTTGACTGTTGATATTAGTTACCGCTACTCGATGCCCAATGCCCAATGATTAATTAAGCGTTTCGGGCCACAAGCAGATAAGTCATCATATCGCCTTTCCCCTTCACGGGAATCACGCCACGCTCCTCAAAAACGTACTTACCCCGCAAGCGTTCGTAGGTAGCAACTGTCACCTGAATGCTGCCGGGGACGCCTTGAGATTCCATCCGGGAAGCTGTATTTACCGTATCTCCCCACAAATCGTAAGTAAATTTTTTAGTACCGATTACCCCAGCTTCTACCGGGCCTGTGTGGATGCCGATGCGGATGCTGAGTGGCTGACCTCCCTTGGTATGTATCTTAGTCATTGCTGCTTGAATTTCCAGCGCCATTTCGGCGATCGACTCGGCGTGATCCTCGCTGGGCGTCGGCAAACCGCCAACCACCATATAAGCATCGCCGATCGTCTTAATTTTCTCAAGTCCGTAGCGCTCGGCCAACTCGTCAAAAGCCGAAAAAATCTCGTTGAGCAACTCCACCAATTGGGCCGGCGATAAATGAGCCGAAAGCTTAGTAAAACCGACCAAATCGGCAAACATCACTGTTACCTCAGCGAAACTGTCGGCGATCGTAATTTCCCCGTGTTTGAGGCGCTGTGCGATCGCCCTCGGTAAAATATTTAACAGCAAACGCTCAGACTTTTCCTTTTCCTGCGCCAACTCATGTAAATATGCCTGTTCCTTATCCCGCAGTCGCTTCTTTTCCAGACAAGCGCTAATCCGAGCCTTAAGCAATACCGGATTGAACGGTTTAGAAAGATAATCCTCCGCGCCCAACTCTATACACCGGACGATACTGTCGATATCGTCCACCGCCGAAATCATAATCACCGGGATATGGCGCAACTTTTCATCCGCCTTCAGACTTTCGAGCACTTGATAGCCGTTCATTTGCGGCATCATAATGTCTAGCAGAACCAAATCAAAAGGCTCTGTTCGCAACATTTCCAGAGCTTGGAGACCATCTTCAGCAACAGTCACCAGATGGCCTTGACGCTGAAGTCGGCGGGCCAGCAAATCGCGGTTTACCTCATTGTCGTCAACAACCAGCACGCTGCCCTCGTCACCTTTCATGTCAGGGCCTCTTTCAGAAGAGTTTCAATTTTACCCAAAAGTCGGGGAAACTCGACCGGTTTAGTGTCATAGTCATTGCAGCCTGCAGCCAGACACTTTTCACGATCGCCCGCCATTGCGTGAGCCGTCAGCGCAATCACCGGAATCCTGCTAGTTTCAGGAGCCGCCTTAATTTGCTGCGTTGCTTGCCACCCGTCTAGAACCGGCAGACTCATATCCATCAGAATCAAATCCGGTACTTTCGCGAGCGCCATCGACACTCCCTCAGCACCGTCAACAGCAATAAAGACCTCGTGTCCCTTGCGGGCCAGACGCCTGGAAAGCATATCCCTATTCATTTCGTTATCTTCGACCAACAGGATTTTAGCCATTGGTGTTCTCCTTGCCTTTCGAGTCGTACCTGCGATCGAACCTGTCATTCACTATAGAGCGAACATCGCGCAACAAACTATCGCAACTGTAGACTCCCTTTTGTAGCACCCGCTCGACGTAGCCGTTTAGCTGCTGGCTTTCAGCCGGTGTCAAGTTTTTCCCCGTGATCACAACAATCGGTATAGGATCTCCCGAATGAGATTTGCGAATTTCGCTGAGCAACTCAAAACCATCCATTTCTGGCAACATCAAATCCAGTAATATCAGGTGCGGGCGAGCAACTTTTAGCCGATCGAGAGCAGCGCGTCCGCTGTCAGCTTCCGTTACTGCCCAGCCTTGTGTTTCTAGTACGCATCGCAGTATTTCGCGCGTGGCAACGTCGTCTTCCACAATGAGAATCTGACAGGTCAAATTGTTACTTGCAACGCCGTCTTGGTCGCGTCGGTACTTGTTCAACAAGGCAGCCAGCCGTTTGCCGTCCACTGGTTTGGTGAGGTAGTCCGAGGCACCCAATGCAAAGCCGAGGCTTTTGTTGCCCACAAAGGATAGCAGGATTACGGGAATTTCGGCAAGGTCAGGGTCTGCCTTCAGCGCTGAGAGTACCGCCCAGCCGTCCATTCCGGGCATGATCACATCCAGGGTGATGGCGTCTGGCCGTAGTTGCTTAGCGAGCCGGAGAGCTTGCTCGCCACCGCCGGCGACTTCTACGTGCAGTCCTTGGCGACTGAGGGCGCGCTCGATTAAATCCCGCGAGATCGGGTCGTCGTCAACTACCAGCACCGTGCCGACAGCGGGGGCATCGGGAGGGCTAATGCTGTCGTGGACTTTGTTGGGGATTTCCGGATGTGTGATGGCTTTGGGCAAGAGCACGGTGAAAGTGGTGCCGGAGCCCAAGGTGCTGCTGACCTCAATGCTGCCGCCCATCATTTGACAGAAGCGCTGGCTGATTGCTAGTCCCAAACCGGTGCCACCGTACTCGCGGGTAGTCGAGGCATCACCTTGGGTGAAAGGTTGGAAAACTCGCTGCAATTGCTCTTGTGTCATGCCGATGCCGGTGTCGGCGACGCGGAAACTTAAAAATTCGGAGTTGGAAATTAAAATTTCGGAAGATTCCTCTTGATTTTTCATTTTTAATTGTTCATTTTTAATTCTTTCCACTCCGATCGCAATTTTCCCGTTTTGTGTGAACTTGGCAGCGTTGCTGAGCAAATTAAGCAGCACTTGCCGCACTTTTGTCATGTCCGCGTGCATGGTGTCGAGGTTGTCTGGACAGTACACTTCTAGGGTATTACCGTTTTTCTCGACCAGCGGCCTGGCCGTGGCAACAGCACTTTCAATTAAGGTATGAATGTCGAATGTTTCTAAGTAGAGATCCATTCGGCCTGCTTCAATTTTAGAAATATCTAGGATGTCGTCAATCAGGGACAGCAGGTGTTTGCCGGCGCTGCAGATTTTTTCGAGGTCGGGGACGGATTCGCAACTGCCCAATTCTTCGGCTTCTTCTTTAAGCATTTCGCTGTAGCCGATGATGGCATTGAGGGGTGTGCGAAGTTCGTGGCTCATGTTGGCGAGAAATGTGCTTTTTGCCCGGTTGGCTGATTCTGCTGCTTCTAGGGCCAACTGCATGGCGGATTCTGCCTGTTTGCGATCGGTGATGTCTTGGACTGTGCCTTCGTAGTACAAAACGCTGCCGTTTTCGTCGCAGATACTGCGCGCGTTTTCGGAAATCCAAATCGTGCTACCGTCTCGGCGGTATATTTGGGATTCAAATTTTGACACTTGGTGGCGCGCGCCCAATAGGGCCATAAACTCGGCGCGCCGATGGGGGTTAACGTAAAATTGACGGTTGATATCGGTGAGTTCCGCGAGCATTTGGGTACAGGATTCGTAGCCGTAAATTCGGGCTAGTGCGTTATTGCCGCTGAGGTAGTGCCCGGTCGGCGTTGTCTGGAATATGCCTTCGACTGCGTTTTCAAAGATGCTGCGGTATTTTGTTTCGGATTCTCTCAAGGCTGCTTCTGCTCGCTTGCGCTCTAGGGCATTGGCGAGCATTTCTCCTACCATTTTTAGCTGTGTGGATATTGTGGATATTTCGGTGGCTCGACCTGCTGTTTGCTGTAAGCCCTCGAATCCGATAAATCCTACTAGGTTTTTACTACAAATTAGGGGAATAATTATCAAGGATTGAATATTTCTTAGCTGTTCTTTTAATTCTAAATTATTTAGGGAAGCGTCACTCGAAGGTATTAAGGCGGTTGCTGTTTGATTGATTGTTTGGGATGGGGATTCTGTCTGGAATTCGCCTGAATTGTGACCGATCAAATAGCCAATTTCGGCGATTGCTGGGGGCGGGAGTTCGCCGATTTCTGGAATATAGAGGCATTCGGCGCGATCGAGTTTTTCTGCGATCCAAGGGATTTGTGCGATCTCTATTGGTTTGTCGGTGCTGTTTTTGACTGCCGGAATGCTTTCGCCGCACCACTCGTAGGTTTTGTGGGCGCGGGTTTTGTCGAATGATAACAGGTAGATGTAACTGCGGTCAAACCCGCTCAAGGTGGAGATCGATTGCAGGGTTCGATCGATGCTTTTATCTATTTCTGATAAGGGCTGGCTGATGAAATGGGTTGACAAACGGGCAATCAACTGAGCGAATTCTATTCGATACTGCAAAGATTGTTCTACTTTTTTGAGTTTTGTAACGTCTCGAAAGCTCCAGACCCTACCGACTGTTTTCGCTCCGACTTTTGAGGGCAACGAATTTAATTCAAGAATTCTTCCGTCTTTAAATTCTAATAATTCGCTGATTTGAGTATCTGAATCTGCCGACACTTTAATCACGTTTGGGAGAAATCTTTGCGGGTATTTTAATTGTTCCCTGTCGAAGGGGAATCCTGTTTTGAGCGTGTTTTTGAGTATGGCTAAGGTCGATCGGCTCAACTTTCCTTGGCTGGAGGACAAGCCCCACATCTCTATAAATTTCTGATTATAATTACATATATTGCCGTTTCTGTCAACCGCCAGAATTCCTGCATCTGTAGATTTTAGAACTGCTTGCAGTATCGAGAGCGATTGCTTGTATTCTCTAATGTCAAAAAACATCAAGACTGATATTTCGCTGCCCTCAACTGCGGGATAGAAAAAATAGGAAACTGGTAACATCTTGCCGTCGCTACACAAAAACTCGTCGTCCCAATTGTTGCAACGTTGACTGGAAGCGATCGCCTGTTGTAAATCTAGTGTAGGTGCGATCTTCCCATCTTCAGTATTGCTGGGTGACTGTTTCGTAGCCATCAAAACTTGGGATTTGTTACCTTTCTTTTGCTTCCCGATGCGTTCTAGCAGAGAAATGCCTGCAAGTTCCGACTCTCGCCACCCCAGCAAGCGTTCTGCCTCTGGATTCACCGAGATTACACAGCCCTTCGCGTCAAGGATACATAATCCCGCTCCCAAGTTGTTGAGACTCATCGGCAGTCGATCGAATTCTGAAGCTGTTGGAGAGTCTTTAGGGGACTGGGGCGAGGAGGCAAAATCCTGCTGCGCCATCGACTGGGAACTCAAACAAGCTTGCAGCAGCGGTTCCTGCTGGCTCCGGGTTCCGTCGTAGCTACAACTTACCTGCTCTAAGAATAGCTGCCACTGCTCGGCAGTGGGAGGGGGAGACTCGCTGGCTAAACCGAGCTGTTCGAGTTGGCGCTGGAGGTCGGGATGCATAATTTCTGGCGCTTTGTAGGCAACTTTCTACAGTATATCTTTTTAATTAATAATATTATATATACGCAGCTATACAGTTAGTCGAAAGCTACGGGATCAAGCAAATCCTAGGTTTGATCGAAAAGCCTATTGAGCATCTCTGCTCTCCAAAAAACTTTAAACTGCGCTAATTATATCCTAACGGCTTTAATGATTTGGCTATATGTTTAAAATCTCGATACCTGCTAGCGAAAGAATCAGCGAATTGCGGAGGCTAATAAAACTGGCAACGCTCGAAAAGAAATGTCAATAAATTATTATTTATCAGAATTTTCGGTTAAAATTGAAAGGTCGGTGAAAATAGCTGGCAGTCGAATGATAAAGGTAGAACCTTTGTCCACCTCGCTGAATGCGGTAATGTCTCCGCCCATCATTTCGCAGAATTTCTTAGTAATCGTCAGCCCCAAACCAGTGCCGCCGTACTTCTTAGTAGTTGAGGAATCGGCTTGGGTGAAAGGCTCAAAGATTCTGGCTAACTGTTCGGGACTCATGCCAATGCCGGTATCTTTGACCGTAAAAATGATCCAATCTTGAGCGGAAGATAAGAGAGACAAGCTATTTTCAGCTTGGCCACCTCCTCTATACGCTCCCAGTTTTTTGCCTTTGTTTGCAGCGTCGGCGGGGATTTCGCCGGATCGGGTAACGGCGAAGGTAATCGCACCGGAGCAAGTAAATTTCGCGGCATTGCTGAGGAGGTTGAGCAGAGACTGCCGGAGTTTAGTCAAGTCTGTCTGCATCGAGCCAATATCCTCGGAGCATTGTATTTCTAGGATATTGCTATTTTTGTCTGCCATCGGCGCGATCGTGGCAACTACTTCCTCAACCAGAGTTGGAATGGTGAAGGTTTCGACGTGCAAGTCGGTGCGGCCTGCTTCAATTTTGGTCAAGTCGAGAATATCTTTAATCAGCGCGAGTAGGTGCTGACCGGCCGTGTTAATTCTCTGGAGGTCGTCGATGAACTCTTCGGCACCAAGGTCTCGGGCGTCTTCTTGCAGAATCTCGCTGTAGCCAATGATGGCGTTGAGGGGGGTTCTGAGTTCGTGACTCATGTTGGCGAGAAAAATGCTTTTAGATCTATTTGCAGCTTCGGCGGCTAATGCGGCCCGGCGGAATTCTTCGGAACGCAAGCGTTCGGTGATGTCGGTGGTCATGATTAAAACGCACTGAGTGCTGCCGAGGTGGATGAGTTCCACTGACAGCAGCCAGTCACGCACTTCGCCAGCTTTGGTGCGAATTTTGATTTCATGGTTGCTGATCGAATTTTGTGATTGCAAAATCTGGGCGAGCCTCCCCCCGTCTTCTGAATTGAGAAATATACCTAAGTCGCTGGGAGTGCGGCCGATAAATTCGTGCCGCAGCCAGCCTAATGAGCGCAAAAAGCTTTCGTTGGCATCGAGGAAGCATCCATCTGTGAGGGTGCAGATGCTGATCCCGACTGGGGAGGCGTGAAAGGCCTTGGAAAATCTTTCTTCTGAAGAACGCAGCGCGGCTTCGGCTTGCTTTCTGTCTGTGATGTCTTGGACGGTGCTGGTGATGTAGAGGGAGTTGACGTCGGCTTGTTCGTAGACTGTGCGGTTGCTACCGTCGGGGAGTATGAGCCTGTAATCGATACTGTAAGGTTGTTGCTGAAATAAAGCGGCTTCGATCGAGGTTTTGACTAATTCTCTGTCTTCAGGGTGTACGTATTCCAAGAAGGCTTCCAGGCTGGGTTCAAAAGTTCCCGGTTGCTGTCCCAGGATGCGGTAAATTTCCTCTGACCACCGCAATTGCTGGCCGTTGCGGTCTAAGTCCCAGTTGCCTAGCTGGGCGATGCGCTGGGCGTTGGCGAGGCTGGCTTCGCTGGCGCGCAGGGAGGCTTCTGCTTGGTGGCGTTCGGCGACGGTGGCGGCTAAGACTAAGCCGGTGACGGCGATGACGGCGATGAAGGCTTGCAGGGATAACAGCGCTTGGGGGATACTGCTGGCGTGTTTGAGGAAGGGGCCGCTGCCTCGGGCGATACCCCAGATGGCGAAGCCGCAGAGGATGAGGTTGGAGAGGGCGGTGTAGCGCTGACCGAATCGAAAAGCAGCCCAAACTACTAGGGGAAATGGTAAGTATTCGAGGGGATAGCGGGCGTAGGCGGCGCGGGTGCGGGAGCAAAAGACGAGCCATCCGACTGCTAGTAGCAGCAGCAGCCAAATCGCTCGTTCAGCTATCTGTTTGCGATGGGTGGGGACTTTGGGCAATTGTTGCCACGTCAGCAGCAGCGGGGCGACGAGCACAATTCCCATAGCGTCTCCGACCCACCAAGTCCCCCAAATCGTGCCAAAATCGCTCCAGCTAGATATACCACTCAGGCATACGAGGATGCTGCCGATGGTGGAGCTGATCAGGGTAGATCCCAAGGCTGCTAGCCCGACTATTCCTAAAACGTCTTTGAGCCGATCGAGCCCGGCGCTAAAGTTAAGGCCTTGGAGTAGATAAGTTCCCGTCCACGCTTGCAGGCTTCTGGCGCCTGCCGAGATCAATGCCGTGACGATGTTGGCCGACGGTACGTTCATGCTGAACAGGAAGCCTCCGATCGCGATTCCCGGCCACAGTTGTCGCCCAAACAGCAGCAGGGCGACTTGGGCAATTCCTGCTGCTGGCCACATCGGGTAAATTTCTGAACTGAGGGTGAGGGTGGAAATGGCGAATTGTGATGCCCAATAGTAGACCAGGGCGATCGCGCCTACTGCGAGGAAGTACCGCCAGGAATGTCCTTTGATTGCGTTAAGGAACTTTGTCTGCATTGTCGTTTGGGGAAAAGGTGGACGGTTGTTGGGATCTCAGGATGTGGCACGGGACAGGCACAGGGTAGAGAAAATGTTTCTATTAGGTGATAGTAGGTCATGGGTGGTAGGTAGTGGGAGAAGCTTTTGAGCTAACTTTTTGTGGTGCCGTTGAGGGAGCGGTTTTTTTGTTTGATCAAATCTGCCCATGAATTTCGGGAGTATCGCTTTTTTGTAAATATATCTCTAATGGCTAAGCAATTGGTTTGTAAATTTTGGTTTTTGTTAAAAATTTATTATCGAGCGAGAGCGGGTGTCTTTTTGTATCGGGCCATCGTAACTCAATTTACCCTAACATCTTGCACCATGATCAATAATACCTAAAATACCAATAACAGCGACGTAAAATCTCTGCTTTTAGGTAAGTTTCGGGCAATAAACACGGTTTCTGATTAGAATTGCAGGCTGTAGTGATTTTCACTAGATTTTTAACCATCAATCGAGGTTTTAAGTTTTTCGATCGAATACAGTGAAAGCGGATATATTACAGGAAAAAAAATTTTTTTGTCTATTTCTCTTTGGCTGTTGCAATATCTAAGGTTAGTGTCAAACGCTCTTGAGATTCTTTAAGCGCGTCTTGGGGGTTGCGGCCGAGAAGGGTTGCCTCTATGGCGCGACCGAGGTTTTCTGACAGGCGGGAGTAACCTGATATAATGGGTCGCGCTCTGGCTGACTTCATTTGTTCTAAAAATACTCGCAAAACAGGGTTTTTTTCCACAAAGCTTTGATAAGCTTGGCTCTGTCTCGATTTTAAGTTAATGGGTAAATAACCTGTTCCCAATGCCCATGCTGTTTGGAATTCTTCACCTATAACGTATTCTAAGAATACTAGGGCTGCTCGCTCTCGTTCTGGCGAGGTTTTCATTAAAAATATGTTTTCACCCCCTACGACGGCTGCAGGGCGTTTGAGGAGCGGTAAAGGCATTGCTGCGTAGTCGATCGCGCTTTGCTGCAACTGTGCTAGCGTCCACGGCCCGGTGATTTGCATGGCGACTTTCCCGGCGATGAAATTGTCGAGTTCGTAACCGCGTTCGGGTGCTGACAATATTGCTGAACCTTCTTTTAACAAGTCGCTCCACAATTCTAAGGCGGCGTGAGAACCGGGATTATCTATTTGGGGTACAGGATTTTGAGGTATTTCGCCTTTGAGTTCGCCGCCTGCGCTGAACATGAATGGCAGCCAGGTAAATACTGTCCATTCTCCTTTGCCTAGGGGGAGCACTATGCCGTGTTGGTCTGTGCGGCCGTCTCCGTTGGTGTCTTGGGTGAGCGATCGGGCTACTTGCTTTAATTGCGCCCAATTCTGCGGCACTTTTTTGATTCCTGCTGCTGCAAATAAGCTGGGACGGTAAAATATGGCGACGTTGTTTGTGCCTAGGGGAACTGACCAAGTATGTCCGCTGAGTTCCATTGACTCGAAGAGTGCCGGGTCAATTTCGGCTTTCCGGGGCGATTTGTCGAGCCAGTTTTCTAAGGGTTCAATTGCGTCGAGTTCTGCTAGTTTTCCTGCAATTGAGGGGCCATTCCACAGCAAATCAGGCGGTGCATTTCCAACTATTGCTGTTAGTATTTTTGGTAGTTGTTGGTCGGGCTGACCGATGTAAACTGGTTTGATCTGGATATTGGGATGTGTTTTGTTGAATTGGTCTGTGAGGGTTTGAAATACGTCGCGGTTTGGCGGGGGATTGATGCCGTGCCACAGTGTGAGTTCGAGCGGCTCGCCGTTTTTTGATGCGGGTGGGATGCTGTTTTGACAGCCGCTTAATATTAGCAGATGTAAGGTAATTAAAATGCAGATCGCTAGTTTGAGTTGTCTTTTAGTTGCTTTGAATAATTTGGATAATATCATTTTTTATTTAGATTCAGGGAAGAAATTTTTTTTAACCGCAGATGAACGGGGATGGACGCGGATAGTTAGAGGTTGGTAAAAGGAGCTAAATCTTGAAAATCTGCTGGTAGCTGATTTCTTTCTCCATCGGAGGTGTTTTGAAACAAAACGGTGAAAGCTCCTGCTCCTAGTCTATCTTGCGGCCACATCCGATAGCAAGGAATTTCTGTCAGGTGCGATCGATCTTTTACTAAATGAGGAACTGTAACAGGCGGAAATTCTGGCAATTTGCTTAATAGCGATTCGCTGACTTGTTCCTGTTCTGCGCTCGAATCGTTGCAGGTCATGTAAGCACGATAACTTGGCAGCGCAACAATTTTACCAGAATTAGCTAAAATTATTATTTTTTGAGGGTGGGCATTGCTTATGATTAAAGCCTCGGGGTGCTTTGTATCCTTGGGCTAAGATTGATTGACCAGTACAAGGAGCGTCTACTATTACTAAAATAGCAGTTTTTGGGAAATTTTTCCAGAGTATTTTTGAATCGAGGTTCGGGACGACCCATGATTTAATTGAGTAGCGCCTGACGTTGAAAATCAGGATTCATGCGCTTGCCTATGACTTCGTTGCGAAAGAGTCATAAGAGTAATTCTGGGTTTAAAGTTTTCCAGGTAAATACACTTTTTTTTTTGTTTTATATAAAGAATGGATGTGAAGTGATGGGCGAAGTTAAAGCAAAGGTAAAGTTAATTAATGCAGTAGATGAAGTCCTTGTGTGTCGCGGACTGTTATCTGTTGAGTCTAGTTTACCTGAGTGTCAGTCGATTTTAGATTTTAGATTTTAGATTAAAGAATTGAAGCATTGACCCCACGGATGAATTTGGGGGCTTGTATCCTAGATGATTCCGACTTGTGCGATCGCCTTTTTGCCGATCGCACAAGTCGGAACTATCGTCGATGTGTATAATTGAGGAGGAAACTACCATGATTGGAGTCCTAGACGCATTGGGAGCTATAAACCCGCTTGATTGGTAGATTTCTTGTTTTGACAATTCAAGACCGTATCTAGAGGAATCACGGTTAATTCACGCCTACACGCTCTAACTGATGACTGCTAACTACTTACTAATAACTAAAAATATATGAAAATTGTCTTTTTTGGCACTCCCGATTTTGCTGTTCCTAGTTTATCCAGTTTGCTAAGTCACCCAGAATTTGAGGTTGTGGGTGTGGTGACTCAGCCGGACAAACGCCGGGGAAGAGGGAATCAATTGATGCCTTCACCTGTAAAAGATGTGGCTTTAAATCACAGTCTCCCGGTTTGGCAGCCGCAACGAATCAAAAAAGATGCGGAAACCATTGCCAAATTGCGGGAAACGGAGGCAGATGTGTTTGTGGTGGTGGCTTACGGCCAAATTCTTTCTCAAGAAATTCTGGATATTCCTAGTTGGGCTTGCGTTAACGTTCACGGTTCAATTTTGCCGAAGTATCGCGGTGCCGCGCCGATTCAGCGCTGTCTTTTTGACGGGGAAAAGACAACAGGAATTACTACTATGCTGATGGATGCTGGGATGGATACTGGGGCGATGCTATTGAAGGCTTTTGCTGGTATTTCACTGTTGGATAATGCTGATTCTTTGGCGGATAGGTTGGCGGAAGTTGGGGCGGATTTGTTGGTGGAAACTTTGGTGAAATTGAGGGATGACCAAATTGAAGCTGTTGTTCAAAATGATGCTGAGGCGACTTACGCACCGATGATTAAGAGTGCGGATTATGTGCTGGATTGGTCGAAAAGTGCGATCGACCTTCACAATCAAGTTAGGGGCTTTTTCCCGGATTGCACGACGACTTTTCGCGGCAATTCTTTGAAGGTGATAGCTACTGTGCCCGTCGGGCCGGAATATTGGCTGCAAATGCCAGCGGATTTGAGAGTTTTGGAACGCGAATGGCCTGTTTTGGATCAGTTATCGGGCGCGAATGGGGAAGTTGTCAAGGTTGTAAAGGGGTTGGGAGCGATCGTCCAAACCGGTGATGGTTTATTATTGTTGCGGGAGGTGCAGTTAGCAGGGAAAAAAGTGCAGTCTGGGGTGGATTTTGCCAATGGAACTCGGTTAGCGGTGGGTGAGATTTTTGGGAGTTAAATAGTATATTTAGGGCGGGCAAGATACCCACCCTACAATATTGGGCAGCAAAATCATCCTGTAATTAGATGCGCGATTATTGACTTAAAATTCCACCATAACTTCTTCCGTATTGCCCAACAAACCTTGTGCTGCCTCTAACATACTCTCCGCAACATCTTTCAAATCTTCGCGACTTGCCAGATAAGTTTTTAAAGCTTCTAACGGTTCTATACTATTATTAGCATTCAATTCTGGCAACCGCGGCCTCGCTAACTGACTGACTAATTCCGGCTGAATTGTGTAGCTGTGCGCTTCGCCCAGAAGTATGTGCAATTCAGCATTGTCGATTAAATCTAATTGTTCCGATCGCAATTGGTAAATCAATCTCACAACCGCATCTTGTATCTCTTTCTTGCCAATAGCTTTAACTAACTCGGCTTGCGGATTTTCCGATTCGGAAACATTCACTTTAATCGTCTGAAACACCCGCACGGGCAAAGTGCAAAATTCCCACTCAGCTTTTCCCCGTTCCAAATTAACTAACACAAAACCTTTATCTTCTTTCTCTTCGCTAAAATCAACTCGTTCGATACTTCCGGGATAAATTACGGGCGGATTGTTGGAAGCATTGAGATTTTGGTGTTTGTGAACGTGGCCGAGAGCAACGTAATCAAAACAAGGGCGAGTTAGCATGGAAACGGGAATGTTAAAACCTTTGCCAACTGCTAAAAAACGTTCGGCGCCCAAACTCGCTTTATCTGCCATTAAGTGCGCTAAAAGTACGGTTGGTATGTCGGGGTTGAGGCGGCGAATTTCGCCTTCCATTGCGATCGTCAGTTTTTCGGTTAATAATTGGTTAACATCGCCCATAGACAGGCTTTCAGTCTCGGAACGTGTCATTAAGGTCGATCGAGTCAACCAAGGTAATGTTACCACCTGTACGGGCCCGCTGCGGGTTTGAATGAGGTGAGTGTCCAGGCGATCGCCTACAATAAACTTAGGTATTCCCAAAGTCCGATAAATTCCCAAACTCGCGCCGCCTTGTCCCTGGGAATGTTGGTCGTGATTTCCTACTAGCAAAACCGTCGGAATTTGCGCGTCAACCAAGCGGCTGAATTGGCAAGCAAAAGCCTCTTTGACAAACGGTGGAGGCGTCGAATCCGGGAAAGCATCGCCGCCGAATATTACTAAATCTACGGGCTCAGAAATTGCTCTATCCATACATTTACTCAGCGTCGCCGCGAAGTCTTCCAGCCGCGTATTTAAACCGGTTTCTGGATTAATCCGGCCGTGGGAAAAACCGCTGCCCATGTGAATGTCTGAAAGGTGTAAGATTTTAATCATTGTTTTTTCTATTTGTTAGCTATCGTTTCGGTTCGTAGTGAGGACGGAAGTCCTCAGAAGAAGGACTTGCATTCCTCACTACGAAGCAAAGAAATTTTTTTGGCATACATCACAATATGATGCCGGGGACTTTTTGATAAATTTCGCTAATTGCACAACTAAAATTCGCACTAACAAATTCTACTCTATCTCCTTGTCGGTAAGTCTGAGAAATCCAATTTCCCTCAGCATTGAGTCGAAAACACTCAATTTTAATCTCAGATTGAGTGATGAGTACGTATTCTTGCAAACTCGGAGAAGTTTGGTAATCGGCAAATTTATCGCCTCTGTCAAAAGCTGCCGTTGAGGGCGACAATACCTCAACTACTAAAGATGGATATAAGATGAAATCTTCAGTAGTTGAGGTATCTCTTTCGTCGCAAGTCACAGCTACGTCAGGATAGTAATAGCAATTCGCCTCTTCCAGTCGGACTTTAATATCTGATGACAGAACTAAGCATGGCGTATTCAGCAGATGATTTCCCAGCAGCCGAACTAAATTACTAGCAATAATAATGTGAGGCTTTTTTGCCCCTGTCATTGCATAAACGTGTCCGCGTCTGTATTCGTGTTTTATCGGGCTTACTCGCTCGCCTTCTAGGTACTCTTCTGGGGAGACGTAGAAATTGTTTTTGCTGATAACCATTGATTTTTAATCCGCTGATTTTATCTGATACTATGTGTTGGAACTCACATATTTGGGGAAGGAAACGGCAGTGCCGTTTCCCTACAAATTTAACAAAACTCCAGAAATCGTGCGTGCCACAGTTTGCCGCTTTCCGTCAAACCCTGCGATCGCACTTTAATTTTGACACTTTTGGGGTTAGCCTCGTAGAGTCGGGCAATTTCCTGCATTTCCTCCCCGCTAAACCCGGTTCCCACGGTTCCTACTGGGACTAATTTGCCATCAATTTCTTGCGCTACTTTGACGGCGCTAAACGGCCGGCCCGCAACTTTTGTCGCCGTCAAACCCACAATAAATAAATCGTGTTCTTGACAGTATTTAGTCCTAACTATCGGATATTTCTTAACATCTTTTCCGCCGACATAGTGACAGTTGTTCAACACCCAAACTTCGCCTTCTTTATTTTCAGATTCCTGCTGATTTGCCAGGATGACTTTTTCGGCTGCGGTGCGAAATGTCGGTACAACTTCAAAGGCTGGGGATAAATTTGCCAGCATTTCGCCAACTTCAACTCCCGCTGCAATTCGTTCGGATTCTGCCACGGTAGTTAAATCATTGCCTTTGAAAAACAAACTTTTAAAAATGGCATAAATTGCGCTGGGCTGGATTGTCGGAAAACCGCTTTCAATATTAACTGTAGCAGCTTGCGCGCCGGTGCGGTGTTCGCTGCCCGTACAGCTTTTGTAATACAGTTCGCCGTCTAAAACAAAGGTGCCAATTTTAGCGGCTGTGTCGATTAATGTGCGATCGATCTCAATCGATGCTTGTTGCCGCAGGTTAGTCGATCGCGATTGGTAGTATACTTTATCGGGCGTCGCGATGACAACTACTCGATTGCCGTCGCGCTTTGGCTGTCCCCAATAATCGGGATTTTCGATGTAATAAGAACGATCGCTCGGCGCGTCCACCGGCTGCATCGTGACAATCCTTCCCGGCTGTAAGTGCGGTGGTAATTCGGGAACAATCGGATTGTAAACAGTCTCTATTTTGGCAGCGGTAGTTGATTTTGCAGCAGGAGCAAGATTGGTGCTAGATTTGTTGGGAGTATTGATGGCGATCGGCTTTTCTCCAGTTTCCAATTCAAACGCTCTTTTCCAAAAGCCGATCGCCATTTCCGGGTATCCTTCTGACTCCGCACACAGTGCAAAACCAATAACTTTTGCCGTACCGATGCCGCGCCCGTAATCAGCCAAATACTGCACTGCCCCCGCTTCACCCATCAAGTGCAATCCTCGCGTCACGATGCGATTGTTCCAGCGTTCTCGAATGTCGGCGCTAATTTTTTTAGCTGCTTTTCGCTTGGCTTCTGCGTATTCGGTGCAGTCCATACTGCCTCCTTTATGTAGGGCTATTTATATACTATACTAAAAATTGATTTATTAGTCAAGGTAAAGTTTACAATTAGGTTATGTGAATAAATTTAACTCTTTCATTGTTGAACTAGATTTATTTTTTCACCGCAGAGGCGCAGAGGGCACAGAGGGAGAGAAGAAAGAGATAGTCAAGCGCGGTAATCTGTTGGCTGCCAATGCTAAGATAACTTCGATCGCGCATTGCGACCAATAAAGCCGTGAGTTGCGTCTTACTCGCGTTGAGTTCGCCCACTGGCGATCGCAGGTTTGAGAATTTAAGATCGAGTTTAATCTTACTGTTATGATGCGATTGATTTTGTACAGCAAACCCGGATGCCACTTGTGTGAAGGGTTGCAAGAAAAACTCGAACAGATTGAAAGCCTGAACTTTCAACTCGAAGTCAGAGATATTACCGAACGCGATGATTGGTTTCAAGCTTATCAGTACGAAGTTCCTGTTTTGTTTAAAGTGCAGCCCCAGCCCAAAAATTCTGTTGGCGAGGCTGCATTCTCCGCTGAAGAACTGTTACCCCGTCCTTCTCCCCGCTGTAGTGTCGCCCAATTGGAGCAAATGTTACAGAAATATTTGCAAATCGATCGATCACAATAATACGATTTACCCAAAAACTCAGGTTTTAATCCTGGCTTCGGGGTGTTCGGTGTGCAGCTTACTCTAGGCCGATAGGTTTTACACCGCGAATAAAAAAACCTAGGGTTTGCACCGCATACAGCAAAAACCTGTAGAGAATGGCTCAAACAATGTGTTGGGCCAGTCATATTCAAGACATTCAAGCGAGGAGTTTTTCAGATGAAATTGAAAGAATTATTAGCAGCAGTTCCCAGCATTTCCTTTGACGCCAAACATCCCGCCCTCGATGCCGAAGTCAAGGGTTTATCCACTAATTCCCACGCTTGTCAGGCGGGTGATTTGTTTTTGGGAATGCCGGGAACTCGGGTAGATGGCGGAGATTTTTGGCAAAGTGCGATCGAATCTGGTGCAGTTGCTGCCATAATTTCCACCCAAGCAGCCGAGAAGATACCCCCCCAACCCCCCCTTGCTAAGGGGGGGCTAGAAGAGGTTCCCTGCGTCATCGCAGCAGCCGATATGGCTCAAGTTTGCGGTCAAATAGCAACTGCTTTTTACGGCAATCCAGCTAGCAAATTAAAACTTGTCGGCGTTACCGGGACTAATGGCAAAACTACAACCACTCATTTAATCGAATTTTTGCTCAATGAAACGCAGTTGCCGACGGCAATTTTCGGTACGCTTTACACTCGCTGGCCGGGCTTCCAACAAACTGCACTTTACACCACACCTTTTGCAGTTGACCTACAAAAACAATTAGCAGAAGCTGTAGCAGCCGGATGCAAACATGGCGTGATGGAAGTCAGTTCCCACGCTTTAGCGCAGCAGCGAGTTTTGGGGTGTAGTTTTGAAGTTGCTGTGTTTACAAATTTGACTCAAGATCATCTCGATTATCACCGCGATATGGAAGATTATTTTGAGGCAAAATCGCTTTTATTTGGTTCTGATTACCTCAAGAAGCGCGCTATAATTAATATTGACGATCCCTACGGGCAGCGGATAGTTGAAACCCTCAAATCTGACCTAGTTTGGAGTTACAGCACAGTTCTGAAAACGGCAGATTTGTATGCTTTTGATTTGGAGTATCAGCCCAATGGAGTTAAGGGAATGCTGCACACTCCCAAGGGCGAAACTGCTTTTTCTTTGCCTTTAGTCGGTCAGTTCAACTTATCAAATATGTTGGCTGCTGTCGGTGCTGTTTTAGAATTGGGTTTAGATTTGTCCGCAATTGTGGAGAAATTATCTCAGTTTTCGGGAGTTCCGGGACGGATGGAACGGGTGCAAATTAGTCCAGACCAAGATATTAGCGTTATTGTGGATTACGCGCACACTCCAGACAGTTTGGAGAACTTGTTGAAGGCGTCGCGGCCGTTTATTCCGGGTCAAATGATTTGTGTGTTTGGCTGCGGTGGCGATCGCGATCGCACTAAGCGGCCGATCATGGGTAAAATCGTTGCAGAATTAGCCGATTTAGCGGTTGTTACTTCCGACAATCCGCGCACTGAAAATCCCGATCGCATTTTGGAGGATGTTTTAGCAGGAATTCCCGCCGCAGTAAAGCCGATCGTGATGTGCGATCGATCCGCTGCAATTCGCACTGCTATTATGGATGCTAAACCCGGAGATGGCGTGCTGATTGCAGGGAAAGGACACGAAGATTATCAAATTTTGGGCACAGAAAAAGTCCATTTTGACGATCGAGAACAAGCGCGAGATGCCTTGAAAGCCAGAATGAATTCAGTTAAGTAAATTCAGTTAACTGTTAACGGTTAACCGAATTCGGTTAACCGTTAACGCTTAGCTGTTCGCGGGCTGCGAAATTTGTTAGATTTTTAAGTATTAAGACGAAGCAAGAATCTGATTTGCACTAGATTATAATAGTCATACAAAATATTTTAACAGCAAAATAATTATTGTTATGATAGAACTAACTGACTATCAAATTCTCGCTCGAATTTATTCAGGCACTCGCACCCTAGTTTATCGCGGAACTCGCCTCTGCGACCAAAAACCGGTCGCCATCAAAGTCTTGCGAAACGAGTATCCCAGCTTCAGCGAACTCTTGCATTTTCGCAATCAATACACGATCGCCAAAAACCTAAATTTGCCCGGAATCATCCAAACCTACAGCTTGGAACCCTACCGCAACGGCTATGCGTTGATTGTGGAAGACTTCGGGGGAATTTCTCTGAAGGAATGGACGGGGAAAGGAAAAACCGTGCAATCTCTGGTTGATTTTTTCCAAATTGCGATCGACCTGAGCAATACATTAGATATACTGTACCGCCACCGCATCATTCACAAAGACATTAAGCCCGCCAATATTTTAATAAATCCTGAGACTAAACAAGTCAAACTCATTGACTTTAGTATTGCATCTTTGCTGCCACGAGAAACTCAAACACTGATGAGTCCCAACGTAATCGAAGGAACACTCAGCTATATATCTCCCGAACAAACAGGAAGGATGAATCGCGGCCTTGACTACCGCACAGATTTCTATTCATTAGGTGTAACTTTTTACGAATTGCTGACAGGAAAATTGCCATTTCAATCCACCGATCCAATGGAATTGATCCACTGTCATATTGCCCAGCACCCAACATCTGTACGTGAAATTAATCCCGAAATACCCCTTGTCCTCTCGGAAATTGTCAGCAAATTGATGGCAAAAAATGCCGAATCTCGCTATCAGAGTGCATTAGGGCTGAAAGCGGATTTAAAAAAATGTTGGCAACAACTCAATGAGACAGGTAAAATAGAGAGTTTTGCTATTGGGCGACGGGATTTTTGCGATCGCTTTATCATACCCGAAAAACTCTACGGCCGAGCGACCGAAGTCGCTGCATTATTAGCAGCATTCGAGCGAGTAGCAAACCCCTCTAAATCTCGTTCCCCAGAAAAGCCTGGAACCGATAGAAACGATGTAAAAGAAGACCTCGCCCTGATTAAGGAGGACTGGCGAGACTCGAACTTATCCCGCAGCGAAATGATGCTAGTAGCCGGATTTTCCGGCATTGGGAAAACCGCTGTAGTCAACGAAATTCACAAACCCATAGTTCGGCAACGTGGTTATTTTGTCAAAGGCAAATACGACCAATTTCAACGTAACATTCCCTTTAGTGCTTTTGTGCAAGCCTTCCGAGATTTGATGGAGCAATTACTCTCAGAAAGCGACGCTCAGCTAGAACGATGGCAAAGGAAAATTATCAAGGCTCTTGGCGAAAACGGTCAAGTTATTGTAGAAGTGATTCCCGAACTGGAACGAATTATTGGGAAACAACAGCCTGTCTCTGAACTTTCGGGAAGTGCCGCCGAAAATCGTTTCAATTTACTATTTCAAAAATTTATCTCTGTCTTTGCTACAAAAGAGCATCCCTTAGTGATTTTTTTGGATGATTTGCAATGGTCAGATTCAGCATCTCTAAAGCTTTTGCAAGTGTTGATGAGTGAAAAAGATACTCAGAATTTGCTGGTAATTGGGGCATATCGAGATAACGAAGTATCTCCGGCTCATCCATTTATGTTGGCAGTAGCAGAGATGGAAAAATCCCAAGTAACGGTAAATACTATTACCTTGGAACCTCTGAGTCAAGTCGATATTAACGATTTGATAGCAGATACGCTCTCGTGCGAGATCCTTCTTGCTCAGCCATTAACCGAGTTAGTTTATCAAAAAACCCAAGGCAATCCATTTTTTGCCACGCAATTTCTCAGGGCGCTACAGGAAGATGGGCTGATTGCGTTTAACCCCACCCCCCTTACCGAGGGGGGAGAGAAAGGGGTAACAGAGGGGTGGCAGTGCGATATTGCCAAAGTCAAAGCCCTAACTATTACCGATGATGTAGTGGAATTTATGGCGGTGCAATTGCAGAAGTTGCCGCCAGAAACTCAGGATGTGCTGAAGTTGGCTGCGTGCATTGGAGCGCAGTTTGATTTGAATACATTGGCGGTAGTCAGCGAGAAGTCGCCGGAAGAAACTGCTGCGGATTTGTGGAAATCCTTGCAAGAAGGATTCATCTTACCAACCAGTGAAATTTACAAGTTTTATATAGGAAAAGAAGAGCGGATCACCAGCCCCGCATTGCCAACAACAGCCGCTCAATTACCTCACTACAAGTTTCTCCACGATCGGGTTCAGCAAGCTGCTTATTCATTAATTCCTGATGACCAAAAGCAAGCCACCCATCTCAAAATAGGACAGTTACTTCTTCCGAATTTCTCAGAAGTTGAAAGAGGAGAAGAAGTGTTCGATATTATTAATCATTTTATTCTTAGTTCCGAGCTAATAACGCAGCAAGAAGAACGAACAAAGCTTGCTAAAATTAGCCTCTTTGCAGGGCAGAGAGCCAAACTATCAACAGCGTATGAATCGGCGACAAAATATCTCGCTTTCGGTTTAAGTTTCCTACCCAGCAATAAATGGCAGTGTGCCTATAAATTAACATTTGCAATGTATTTAGAAAGCCTGGAATCTGAGTTTTTGGCAGGAAACTTTGAAGAAGCTGAAAGACTGATAAAAATCGCTTTTAATTCTGCCCAGTTTAGTTTAGACAGAACAAAAATTATTGCCATTCAGCTAACTCATTATCAAAATAATGCCCTGTATCAAAAGGCGATTCAGGTAGGAATTGAAGGGCTGAAACTGTTAGGCTTAGAACTGGCGATTATGCCAAATGAAGCAGAGTTAGAAGGGATGGCTCTGGAAGTTAAAAAAACCTTAAATCAGCGCGCAGTTGCACGACTAATCGACGCACCACTCATTGTCGATGAAGAACGCCAGATGCAGATCAAACTGCTAATGAACATGGTACCGCCCACTTACCTAACTAATCAGGAGTTGTTAGTGTTGGTTGTGCTACACATGACCAATCTCTGTTTGCAATACGGGAATACCAATGTGGCGGGTTTTGTTTATGTTTGGTATGGAACAATTCTCTGCCAACGCTTTCAAGACTATGAACTGGGCTATGAGTTTGGACTTTTAGGGTTGAAGGTGAATGAAAAATTTCATAACACCACCCTGAATGGCAAAATTTATATGTCGTTTGGCAACTTTATCAACCATTGGCGCAAGCACGTCAGTTCCAATCTTGTTCTGCAACAAGCTGCTTATCAGGGGGCAATGGAGGTAGGAGATTTTTCTTGGTGTCATCACAGTGCTCTGTTCAGTTTTTGGCAGCAGGCGATCGTCTCAAGCGATATTCACATTTTGCTGGCTCGACATGAAAAGTACATCAGCTTTGCGGAACGAACTGAGATTACGACAGCATTTGCCCTAATTCTTCAGTGCAAGCTCCTAGAGAACTTGCAAGGGCTAACGATAGGGAAGTATAGCCTGAGTTCTGAAACATTTGATGAAGAGTCGGCGCTAGCAACGTTCAATGAAATTGGCTATGGCTATGGCAGTAGTACATACTATTTCGCTAAAGCCTTTTTGTTTTTTACCTATGGTGAGTATGCTAAGGCTTATGAAATGTTAGTAGCCGCGACCGAGTTTTCTAATGCACTATATGGACAATTTCAACGTGTTCTGCATTGTTTTTATCAGTCTTTGACCGTCTTGCAACTTTATGGGGAAGCACCGGAAAAACAACCAAAAGATTATCAAGAAGTTGTTCAGAATAATCGGCAACAACTTCAAATTTGGGCACACAACTGTCCTGAAAACTGTTTGTCCAAATTTCTGCTTTTAGAGGCGGAGATGGCTCGTGTTGCTGAAGAAAAATGGCAGGCTGCTGAGTTGTACGATCGCGCTATTCAACTGGCTAAAGACAACCAATTCCTCAACGAGGAAGCCCTCGCCCACGAACTCGCCGCTAAATTCTACCTCGGCTGGGGCAAAGAAAAAGTCGCTGCAGGCTATATGCAGGAAGCCTACTATTGTTACGCCCGCTGGGGAGCAAAAGCCAAAACCGATGACCTAGAAAAACGTTATCCCGATCTGCTGCGCCCCATCTTACAACAGTCCGGCCAACCCGTCACTATTTTAGAAACCCTATCCACCCTCACCAATCCCACCTACTCAATTCATTCGAGTACCCACCACACTACCTCAAGCACCTCGATCAACCATGCTCTAGATTTTACGACCCTGCTGCAAATCTCCCAAATGATCTCCAGCACGATCGACCTGGATGAGTTGCTCCAAATTCTGAGCCAAACCATGTTACAAAACTCCGGAGCCGATCGCTGTGCACTGATGCTATGCCAACATCAACAATGGCAAGTGCGGGCGATAGCTACGTGGGAAAACATTAGCCTGCAAACGGAGCCCCTAGAGAATAATCCCAGCGTTCCTGTTAAATTAATCCAGTATGTCAAAAACACCCTAGCAGCAGTTGTCATCGATCACGCCAAAACTGATCTGCCTGTGATTGACGATTATTTAGACCACCACCAACCAGAGAGTTTGCTGGGTTTGCCAATTCTAAATCAGGGGAATTTGGTCGGCATTTTATATCTAGAAAATCGGATAACCAGCGGGGTGTTTAGTCGCGATCGCCTCCTAGTGCTGAATTTTCTCTCTAGTCAAGCGGCGATCGCTCTGGAAAATGCCCGCCTTTATCACCAAGTGCAGCAGACTTTGAATGAACTTCAGCAAACTCAGATGCAAATGATCCAAAGTGAAAAGATGTCAGCATTAGGTAATCTAGTGGCCGGGGTTGCCCATGAAATCAACAACCCCGTTGGTTTCATTGCCGGGAACATTAATGAAGCTCATGCTGGAGTCCAAGACTTAATTGATTATTTGCGCCTCTATCAAGAAAAGTTTCCGCAATCCGAAGCAGAATTGATTAAGAAAGCAGAGGCAATAGATTTAGATTATCTAGTAGAAGATTTACCCAAAATGTTGAGTTCCATGAAAATAGGATGCGAGCGCATCAAAAACATCAGCACCTCCCTCCGCACTTTCTCTCGCGCCGATACTGCCCATAAAGTTGAGGCTAATATCCACGAAGGACTCAATAGCACTTTGATGATTTTACGCCATCGCCTGAAAGCGAACGACAAGCATCCTGAAATTCAAATCATTAAAGAGTACGGCAAGATTCCCAAAGTAAAATGTTATTTGGGACAATTAAACCAAGTATTTATGAATTTGTTAGCAAATGCGATCGATGCCTTAGAAGAATCGAATCAAGGACGGAGTTTTGCTGAAATTCAAGCCCATCCCAATCACATCACTATTCGGACACAAGTAGAAAGTGAAAAGGTAAAAATTTCCATCGCCGATAACGGAAAAGGAATGTCAGACGAGGTTAAAAATCGTATATTCGACCATCTCTTTACCACTAAAGATGTGGGCAAAGGAACTGGGTTAGGACTGGCGATCGCACGTCAAATTGTAGAAGAAAAACACGGCGGAAAACTGAGTTGTTTTTCTACAACGGGAGAAGGAACCGAGTTTGTCATTGAGATTTTAATTGACTAATGACTAATGACTAATGACTAATCACTAATGACTAATCACTAATGACTAATCACTAATGACTAATGACTAATCACTATTGCAGCGGCAAAAATACCGTCATCACCTCACCCTTTTGCGGCCGCTGGCGAATTACCAACTTCCCGCCAGCAGCCCGAAATAAATTCTTAGTCACGCTCAAGTTTAAACTCAAACTTCCCGTCTCCGGCTGCACCATCAACAAAGGCCCGATCGATCGCAAAGGACCATTCGCCTTAGCTGCAAAAGTCGATGCGCCATTATCTTCAGGTAGGTGTTCCGATTCCAACTGCAACTTTAACTGATTGCCCGCTAATGTCACCTCCACCTGAATGCGACTCCCGGAAGGCAAAGTTCGAGTAAAATTCTCAATCAAATTAGTTAAAACCTGATCCAGCATCGTCGGATCGCTGACTACCGCAGGCAACTTTTTCGGCACAATAACTTCCAAAGTATGGTTTCGCACAGCGGCCTGTTTTTGCCAGCGGGGAATGCTATTTTGTAGCACTTCACCGAGGGACATTGCTGTTAGCTGCACGCCAGAATTTTTAGCTTGCGACATTTCCAATTCCACGGCGCGGAAAATTAAACCGAAGCGATCGATCTGAGCGGTACACTCAGCATCAATCATTTCCAAACGCTTGATCACCACTGGTTCAAGTTTGGGACGTTTCAGCAGCAGCCGAGTCAGCGTGCGAATAGTAGCCAAAGGAGTGCGGACTTCGTGGGCGATCGCCTGTAGCAATTCCACCTCTTTAGTAGCCAGAGGCATTGGAGATTTGCAGTTGATATCTGTAGCCGATAACTTGTGATGTCTATGGTTCAAACCATCATCAATTCTTTCATCCTTGATCCTGCCTGCTTCATCTTTCCCAACCGGCAAATTATGCAACAGCAAGCGGCTGAACTGCATCACTGTTTGATAATTTGGCTCCACAGGCAAAAACTGCTGGAACAGCGCGTCTAATTTAGTAGAATTATTAGTTAATTGGCTAACTGGTAAATTGAAGCTACCGTCAGAATTGGCAAGCAAACATTCGCTTTCAGTCACCCTGCGCCGCAAAACCTCCCAAGCTTTCGCCACTACTTGCGGATCGAAAGAAAATAGAAAAGCCGGAATTCCGGCAGAATTTTCACCCAAAACCATCACCAGGCTAAAACTAGCAGTTAAAACCAAACAAAACTGCTCGTTGGCTAAGGGATCGCCACTTGCCAAAGCCAAAGCCGGGGCCGCCGCAGGCACTGATGTTTGCACATCAGCCGCCGGCATTAAAGCTAAAGTTTGTCTAGCCCGAAAAGACCACAAAGCTGCATCGTTGTCGGGAATACTGGTAAAAATCCAATTGGCAAAGCCGTTGGCCAAAGCGGGGTCAGTCAAAACCGAAGACGGGCCGGACAAAACCAATCCCTGACAGGAATTGGGGATTGTCGATCGACCATTTGCTCGATCGGCATTTGTTTTTTGTCCTGCTTTGTGCCGATCGAGCATTTGATTCAAAGCTGCGATCGCCCCGTACCATTCCTGTTCAGCTTTCAGGCGAGAAGCCCCACGGCTTGCAGGACACCGATGGCGGTTGTTTTCTCCCGCCAACTTAGCATCCAAGAGACCGAGGTCATTTTCTTGGCCTTCGGAGGCTAAAATTTCGCTTATTGTCGGTAAAAAGTAAGTATTCACAGTTATAAACCCACCTTCGGAGGCATGAAGGGTGAAG
Source organism: Microcoleus sp. w1-18aA5 (assembly GCF_036701705.1). Lineage (NCBI taxonomy): Bacteria > Bacillati > Cyanobacteriota > Cyanophyceae > Oscillatoriales > Microcoleaceae > Microcoleus > Microcoleus sp. w1-18aA5. The sequence goes on from NZ_JAUPTE010000032.1 coordinate 26,291, forward strand.
TATTTATGTATAGGAAAGTTCAGGAGTTAGGAGTCAGTCGATTTTAGATTTTAGATTTTAGATTTTAGATTTACCCCACAGATAAATCTGGGAGATTGAACTTTGGTCTAAAATTTTTATCTTTCCACGACTTAAGTACGTGGCACGGTATCCGTTTTTGGGCTGGGTCAAGCACCAGCACAATCGAAAAATCCCGCATAATTTCTTGCGCCTTCCTCCTAACTCACAGGATATCCACATTTGTCAACTAACGATATTGGCAGAACCGTACCAATAAGTCGCAATCTCCGCGCTTGCGGCGGTATTTTGGACGATCGCCCTGACAAAAGTGCAAAATGAAGTAAGTTAAACACCGTGCTTTCCTTATGCCCACCTCGATCGCCGACTCGAAAAATCTGCTGTCAGACTTAATGGCACGCTACCGCCACCAAGTCGATTATCTGGCAATTCGACTGGAAGAAGCCGAAGGCACCGACATCCTGCTGCGGGGCGAAAAAATTGAAACCCTCAGCGAAGGAGTCTCAATTGGCGGCCAAGTCAGAGCTTGCCACAAAGGCGGTTGGGGCTTTGCCAGTTTTAACCGACTTTCCACCCTCGCCGAAAGAATCGAAGAAGCCATCGCCGCGGCAAAACTGATCGGCGAAGAAGAAACGATCCTGGCGGCAGTTACGCCAGTACAAGACATTTGCTTGCTGCCGCTGACAGGAACAGACCCCCGTCTGGTTCCCCTAATTGACAAAAAGCAATTGTGCGATCGCTACGCGGCCATTCTCCGCAGCATTGACCCCCGCATCGCCACAATCTCCGTGCGCTACGGCGACAGCACCCAGCGCATCATCCTCGCCACCTCCGAAGGCACCATGCTCGAACAAGGTTGGGCAGACATGGAAATGCGCTTTGCCGCCACAGCCCGCAGCGGGGAAACCGTACAAACTGGCCGAGAAACTACTGGTTCCCGCAAAGCTTACGAAGATTTAACCGATCTCGATATTCAAGTTCGCAGCGCCGCCCAGCGCGCTGTAGATTCTCTAGCCTTACCCCCCGTCCAAGGCAACACCTACACCGTCGTCATCGACCCAATTTTGACCGGATTATTCGTCCACGAAGCCTTCGGACACCTTTCCGAAGCCGACATGGCCTACGAAAATCCTGACATTTTGGAAATTATGACCCTCGGCCGCCAGTTCGGCCCAGAAAACTTGCAAATTTTCGACGGTGCAGCGCCAGAGGGACACCGGGGCAGCTATTTCTACGACGATGAAGGCACTCCCGCGACTACTACTCAGTTAATAAAAGACGGCGCTTTAGTCGGGCGATTGCACTCGCGGGAAACGGCGGGCAAGTTGGGAGAAACGCCTACTGGCAATGCTCGGTGTTTGAATTATCATTATCCGCCGATCGTCCGCATGACGAATACTTGGATCGAACGCGGTGACACGCCAGTTGCTGACTTATTTTCTGGTATCAAAGAAGGAGTTTATGCGCGCAATTGGCAAGGCGGCATGACTAACGGCGAAATGTTTACTTTCAGTGCCGGCGAAGCTTGGATGATCCGCGACGGAAAACTAGACAATCCGGTGCGGGATGTTACTCTTTCGGGTAATGTTTTCAGCACTTTAGCTGATATTGAGGCGATCGGCGACGATTTCTACTGGGATGAATCCGGTGGCTGCGGCAAGGCAGGGCAAAGCGGTTTGCCCGTGGGCTGCGGCGGTCCGAGTTTGCGGATTCGCGATGTGGTTGTTGGTGGCGAAGCTGCAGAAGAAGATTAAAGCTGCAAAAGTTTAAAAAAGAAAGGTAAAGCGCCACATTCCTACTCGCGCTTTACCTTTCTTTTTTTTTTTGAGTGCAACATTTCGCGCCCGTTGGTGGTGTCTGATATCTTGAGGACGCTTGGCCAAAAAACCGGAATAGCGAACAATTATGCTTTGAGTCGTCAAGTACCGCTAAAAAAGCGGTTTTTTGCTACGCAGTACGTAAGTCCGCAATTAATGGCTCGAAATCTTCAATTTTTATCTTCTTATCCCAATTTTCTCTTCTCCCATTCTCCCCCTAATTCCAGACAATTATCGCTTTTTTCGGCTTTATCTCCCATCACCTCGTCCTGGCGCCGTATCTTTCTCGTTATCGTACAAGCTCTGAGTTTCAGGTAGAGCGGTTAAAATTTCTGAAGCAGAGTTGTCTTGAGCAGAAAAGGTCGATCGAGTTTCTAAGCTTTGAGCATTAACTGCGGTACTACTCAGTAACAGGCTTGACATCAGGATGGAAGAGTAAACGCGCATCATAAATTTTGGTGTTTGTATTTTCCCCTTCTTGATACGCAGTCTGTACTCTGCTATCAGGATAAAAAAAATAATTGTGGCGAAGTCATCAATTAGTAAGTGAGGGAACCTACAATTTTTTTGAGTTTTGGTTAAAAGCGGGTTAAATCCATCCTCTAGCTCCCTTGTTCGCGGACAATTTCTAGTTATCTGCTACTTACGGGCAACCAGCATAATTCAAGACCATGTTCAAAAAAATCATGCTACTCTTATATGCCCGTCTTGCCAACCCTGGTAGTTATAAATCATTCCCCAATCTAAAATCTAAAATCTAAAAGGGTATCGCCCCTGGAAACCTCTTGAAACAGTCTTCCAACAAGGAAATAAAACGCCAATTGTAAAGTTTTACTACTTTTATGATTAACTTCATAATTTATTGAGGTGAAGCGGCAACCCTAGGATGAAAGACACAACAAGAGAGTACCGAGGCGCTCCATCCGCACGTTACATATAAATATCTTGTTGAATAATGAGATTCCTTAAAGCGGGCAAAACTTAATTTTCACATTAACTTCATAAATGGTTGCTATTGTATGTTTAAATAAATTGTGAACCTTTGATTTTTTATGATTTTTTCTGATCTTTTTTGATCTTGCTTTGTGACAAGAGGGCTTACGCGCCACTTTGAAGGAGGAGTCGAAAGCGGTTGGGAAAAAAGCCCGTTGACAAAATCGTGGATTCAATCTCAAATCTCAACTCTCAAATCGAACTGGCGCGCAGAAAGTAAAAAAACCTGGTTTTAAAACCCATATCGCGGATTCAATCTCAAATCTCAAATCTCAACGCGATTGACTTGCACATCTACCTGCTGGAATAGCGAGTCGAGCGTTGACGAGTTGTCCAAAATAACATCAGCTTGTTGACACTTTTGAGCCAGCGGCAACTGGGCGTTAATGCGGGCATTAGCTCGATCGTAACTCAAGCCGTCTCGCTGCATTAGTCGTTCTAACTGCACTTCGGGTGAACAGTACACTACCCAAATTTCGGTACACAAGTCAGTCATGTTAGCTTCAAACAGCAGCGGCACTACCAAAACCAAAGTCAACGTGTCAGCCGGCGCGCTGAAACCGGCTTTTTTTTCAACAATACTTCGTTCTAGCTTTTGATGAGGGTGAAAAAAGCCGGTTTCTTGAGTCTTTGTACCTAAATCCTGTGTGCCTTGGGATACCAAACTCGATGCAGCAATGCAGCTTTGAGTTTCCTCAACTAATCGGCGGCGCACGTAAGGGTGAATCTGTTGTTCCAACCACTGCCGCTCGTCTGCGTTACAAAAAATAATACTTCCCAACTCTGGCCGATTTAAATTGCCATCCGGGAGCACAATACCGGCACCGTATCGTTTTACAATAGAGTCAAGTATTGACGAACCGGGGTTCACAGCTTCGCGGGCGTAAATATCGGCATCTAAAATCGGAAATCCACAGGCATCTCTCAGATAATTAGATATAGCGGTTTTACCGGTGGCGATGCCCCCAGTTAAACCAATCAGACGGACAATGCGATCGTTCATAATTTTCTCTGTTTAAACTTCCTGTGTTTCGACACTTACTGTCAGTCTTTGCTATGTTGGTGACACAATCAAATTTAGACTTAAATTTTAAGATTTGCGATCGAGAGTTCGCGTTAGGAAGTGTCAGCGTTGGGGTGCGATCGACTCTTTTTTACCTAAAATCTCAATTTTAAACTCGAATTAAGGTCTAGACCGAGGCAAACTTATGAATGCTCAACGTGCTGTGCGGTCGATTCTGGCAGCAATTCCCCTTGCTGGATTTTTGATAGTAGATTTTTTACCCAACCTGGTTTTCCTCAAGGAAAACAGCAGCGGATGGGTACTCGTGGCAATTTATCCCCAATCTCAAATTGCTGCGGCACAATCTATTACTCCAGCCCCAGACCGCACCGGAACCGCTGTCACCGGCCCAGGTACAGGGTCGCCTCCTCGCTACGACATTAAAGGCGGCACTCCCTCCAGAGACGGAGCAAATTTGTTCCACAGTTTTACTCGGTTTAATCTGAATCCTGGCGAAACTGCCAATTTCATCTCCAACCCAAGCGTTAAAAATATCCTCGGTCGTGTTGTCGGCGGGGATGCTTCCTTAATTAACGGTTTAATTCAAGTTAGTGGCGGCAATTCTAATTTGTTGCTGATGAATCCCGCAGGGATTATTTTTGGAACGAATGCCCGACTCGATGTGTCCGGGTCTTTTTTTGCTACCACTGCTAGCGGTATCGGTTTTGACAACGGCTGGTTCAACGGTACTGGGGCGATCGACTACGCCGCCCTAGTCGGAACGCCGAATGCTTTTGTTTTTGGCTCACAGCCCGGAAGTATTGTCAATGCCGGTAACTTGGCTGTCGGAACCGGGCAAAATTTGACTTTGCTGGGCGGTACGGTCATCAGTACAGGGCAACTTTCAGCCCCAGGCGGTCAAATTACTGTGGCGGCTGTCCATGGTGAAAATCTGGTGCGGTTGAGTCAAAACGGACTTTTGCTGAGTTTAGAAGTTTCTCCAGCAGCCGGAGTGTCGGGTTCCGAAGCGGTTCCCTTCTCTCCGCTGACTTTACCTCGGCTGCTTTCGGGCCCCGGCGTGGCTAACGCTACGGGTATAACTACGAACGCTCAAGGTGAAGTCGTACTCACAGGCAGCCAAACAGTGCCTGCAGGTGCTGGAACTGCGCTGGTAGCGGGTTCTGCGGACGTGTCTGCCAGGGGGGGCGCGGGAGGCAGCGTCAACGTGTTGGGTGACAAGGTAGGGCTCTTGGGAGCGAAGATTGAGGCTTCGGGGCCCGACGGCGGCGGAACGGTGCGGATCGGGGGAGATTACCGAGGCGAGGGAACTGTGCCGAATGCCAGGATGACTTACGTGGATGGCAAAAGTTCGATCGCAGCCAACGCAACTGAATCAGGCAATGGCGGCAGAGTTTTTGTCTGGGCTGACAACACAACAGCATTTTTGGGCAGCATTAGCGCAAATGGCGTTTCTGCAACGGGAACCGCAGGTGTTGGCGGGTTTGTGGAAGTTTCGGGCAAGCAAAGATTGATTTTTAACGGTACTGTTGATACCTCTGGAACAAACGGTTTGGGGACTTTGCTGTTAGATCCAGAAAATATTTTAATTACAGATTCCCCAGAAGCTGCGGGCGATGCGGCAATAATTGCCAACAATAATATTTTGTCAAGAGGAACGGTACCAGGACAGGAAAACAATTCTGAGCCTTCGCTGACAATTTCGGCTACAGCTTTGGAAAGTATGTCGGCGACGGCAAATGTGGTTCTCGAAGCGCTCAATGATATTACAATTGCTGATTTGGCGGACAATCTGTTGAGCTTTCAGGCAACTACTGGTTCGGTAACATTTAGAGCGGATGCCGATCGCAGTGGTGCGGGTGTTTTTTCGATGAATTCTGGAGATACAATTAGCACGGCTGGCGGTGCGCTCGCCATTTCGGGAAGTCAAATTACGGCAGGCAATTTGTCGAGTAACGGCGGAAATATTAGTTTGATTAGTCCGGGAACAACCGTTGCAAACAATATTTCTTCATCCAATCCTAGCACCGGCATCAGCGGGAATATTTTGCTTGAAGGCCTGAACGTAACGGCCCAAAAAATTGATGCCAGCGGCTCCAAAGCGACGGGAAATGTAACTGCGACGGCTCGGAATGTTTTGGGAGTGAGCATCGTCGCTGCTGGTTCGGGAAACATTACTTTGACGGGTGATGAAATTAATTTTAAAGGCGACAAAAATTCAGTCAGCGGTACTGGCTTTTTGGTACTGCAACCTTGGAGTCCCGGTCAAAATATTGCGATCGGCGGTTCTGGAGATGTCGGTACTAATATTTATTTGAATCTGACGGCAAGCGACCTCGGAAGTTTGGAAAATGGGTTTGCTGGAATTACGATCGGCCGCAGCAACGGTATCGGTTCAATTCTGATTGCCAACGATTTCACCTTTTATGATCCGCTAATTATTCAATCGCCAGCGGGTTTGGGAACAATCACTACCACAAATTCCTTGACAGCGGCCGACAATGCCTCAATTACTCTCAAAGCTGACGGCAATATCAGAACCGGAAATATCACTACCAACAATCAGGAAATTCGCATCGTCAGCACCGCAGGCAATGTCACAACCGGTCAGCTACTTACTGGAACTGCCCGCACCATCAACACTTCTGTCAATCCTTCCGAAGATATAGGCAATTCGGCGGGAGATGTTAATGTTACCGCACAGGGCACGGTGACTGCCGGGGCGATCGACACGAGGGGCGATCGCGCGGGGAAGGTAACGCTGACGGGGCGCAATGGAGTCACTGCCGGGGCGATCGAAGCTGGTGGCGCCCAAACAGGGGGAGATATTACCCTGACGGGCAACGAAATTGACTTGACGGGTGACAAAAATTCGATCGCCAGCAATGGCAATCTGGTGTTGCAACCGGCTGATCCCAGTCAAAATATTATAATTCAAGGTTCTGGCGATACAGAAGCTCTGAACTTGACTGCTGCTGAATTGAACACTTTTCGGAATGGGTTTGCTTCGATCACGATCGGGCGCGCTGACGGTAGCGGTGCGATCTCGATTGGTTCTCCAATGCCAGATTCAACGCCAAATTCAACGCCACTGGCGTTGACATTTCAAGATCCGACGACGATCCGATCGCCCAATGGCGCAGGCGCGATCCTGGGAACGGGTGCGATCGTCGGCACTGATAACGCTACGATCTCTCTGATGGGCGGTACTGTAGCCGTCGGAGACGTTACCTCGATTGCGGGGATTAACATCAATAGCACCCAAGGCAAGTTGACTGCTGGTACGGTTTCATCTCGCTCAACTTCCGGGGTGGCGGGCCCTATCAATATTCGCAGCGCCGGTGCGGTAGAAACTGGCAACATCGATGCTTTTGGTGCCAGAAGCGGGGGAGATATTTCGATTGCGGCGCCGGGCCGGATCGTTACAGGGGTGATCAACTCGAGTTCGCAATCGGGAAGTGCCGGTTCGAGCCAAATTATCGGACAGAAAGATGTTGAAGTTGTTTCGATCAAAGCTCGTGGCAATACGGGCGGCGATGTGGCAATCGAGGCTGGGGGAGCGTTTCGGGCTGCGGGAACAGGAACTAATGCTGAGCGCGCCCAGGTCAGCATTTCTACAGACGGGCTGGCTCAATCGGGTTCACAGACGTTGCTGCAAAGCACTTGCTCGTCGGGAACCTGCACGGTGGCGACTGTTGGGGCTGGAAACTCGAAGTCGAACACTGCCACCTCCTCAACTGCGATCGGGCCGCTGGCGATCGTGCCGAGTCCGGCACCAACTACCAGCGTGGAACTGCAAACTACAGACAATTCTCAACAAATTGTGACTCAGGTGATTCTCGGTCCCACAGCGTCTGCGGCAAAGATCAGTACCACAAATGTCTCGCCAGAACCTGCTGCTGCGCCTGTTGAGGCTCACTCTAACCAGACTGCTGCGGGCCCGGTACTGCTGTCGCCGTCGGTGTTAAAAGGCAATTTGGGTACGCCTGTGGCGACAGAAAACGCCAGTGTGGCAACAACTCCACAGAAGCCGGCGAGTGCGGTGACAGCAGAAAGTATGGGGAATGTGAGGGTTCCTGAGATTTCTCGATCGAACTCGATCGCGCAAATAAATCCGATCGACGCAGTGCAGCAAAGGGATAGAACTCAGGGCCGGGAATTTGAACGTTACTTTGGGGGGACTGTCACTGAAAAGTCAGTTACGCAGAAAAGTATTCGAGATACTCTCAACAGCGTCAATCAGTTGACTGGGGTTAAACCCGCCATCCTTTACGTATGGGCAAAAGACAAACATTTAGAACTTGTGTTGTTATTGCCAGACGGCAAAAATGTTTTTAAAAGTGTGCCTGCAAGCCGCGAGACAGTCTTGCAAGTTGCTAAAGAATTCACTAATGCTATCAGAACTCCCAGGAGATTGAATGCTGCTGACTACAAGCAACCTGCCGAGGAACTTTACCAGTGGTTAATTGCACCGCTGCAACCGGAATTGGAGGCTAACAAGATTGACACTTTGGTGTTTTCTATGGATGTCGGTTTGCGAACTTTGCCTTTGGCTGCTCTTTACGACGGCAAGCAGTTTTTGGTAGAAAAGTACAGTTTGGGGCTGATTCCGAGTTTGAGTTTAACTGATACTCGCTATGCCGATGTTAAGGGTTCTGAAGTGTTAGCGATGGGTGCGTCGAATTTTCCCGCTAAATACGATCAAAATCCTTTGCCTGCGGTGCCTTTGGAAATATCGACAATTGTGGGCAAGATTTGGCCAGGTTCGTCTTTTCTCAATGAAGCTTTTACTTTGGCAAATTTGAAGCAGAAGCGCAATCAATCGCAATACAAAATTATTCATTTAGCTACTCACGGCGATTTTCAACCTGGGGGTGCCCAAAATTCTTACATTCAGTTTTGGGATACTAAGTTGCGGTTGAATCAGTTGGATCAGTTGAAGTTATCTAACCCGCAGGTGGAGTTGTTGGTTTTGAGTGCGTGTACTACGGCGGTGGGAGACGAACAAGCTGAGTTGGGGTTTGCGGGGTTGGCGGTGCACGCGGGGGTAAAATCGGCTTTGGCGAGTTTGTGGTATGTCAGCGATGTCGGTACTTTGGGGCTGATGACTGAGTTTTACCAGCAGTTGCGTACAGCGCCGATTAAGGCGGAGGCTTTGCGGCAAGCGCAGTTGGCGATGTTGCGAGGTGAAGTGCGGCTGCAAGATGGTTATTTGGTACGATCGGGCAACAATCAAGCTCTGCCTTTGCCGTCGGAGTTGGCCGCTAGGGGCGATCGAAATTTGTCGCATCCTTATTATTGGGCTGCTTTTACCATGATCGGTTCGCCGTGGTAATTCTGAAGGAAGAGGGTGCGATCGCCTAAAAAAACGGGAGAGAACAAGTCGCAAAACTCGGAGGATTGGAATACCTAAAAAAGTGCGGTAACTCACACTAGAAACCGCGACCTCAACATCGAAAACGGGATAAAATGGAACAAGAAGAATAAAAAAAAACTCGACTGCTAGCGCCGAAAATATTGATTGTAGACAAGTGTTTACTAAAAACTTTTAGCCCAGATAAATTAGGATAATTTAATCAAAAAGTTTCGCTTGTGCAACAACAATAGCTCTTGGTTATCAAGCCATAACGCTCGGCGGTGAGAATAAACTCATTGGGAGCAACGCTTTCTCCGTTTTGATCAAGCATTCTTAACAAAATTTCATAATGCTCTAATGATGGGTTACGAGGTAATAGAGCCAATCTTTGGGGAGTAGAGACAAAAACGATTGGTTTCTAACGCACGGCGGATGTTGGAAATCTACTGCCTCTCACCACATTGTCTAATTATATTAGTTCGCCATCATCTAAACGATAAACATGAACACAGTTGCGACCTTTGCCTTTGGCAGCATAACAAGCTGAATCAGCCGCCCCCATAACCTCCATCAAGTCATGGCTGTCTTGGTTAATGGCAACAACTCCAATACTGACCCCGATGATAAAGGTTTTGCTATCCCAAATAAACCGAAACTGATGCACTATATCTTTGAGGTTTTCCGCAATTAGAGTGGCTTTAGAGAGGGAACATTTAGTAAGCAAAAGACCAAATTCATCACCTCCCAAGCGAGCCAGTGTGTCATTAGCGCGGACTCCCTTTTGTAAAAGTCTAGTGATTTGGCGCAGTAGCTCATCGCCAGCAATATGACCAGCGGTATCGTTAACGACTTTGAACTTATCTAAATCTAAATAACAGAGAGCGTGCTGCTGATTGCTATCTTGAACAGAGGCGATCGCCTCCATTAGTCGCTGCTCAAATCCTCGACGGTTGATTAAACCCGTCAGAGCATCGTGACTAGCTTCCCAAGAGAGTTGACGAGCAAAATTGCGCGCTTCGGTAACATCATGAAAGACGATGACTGCCCCGATAATTTGACCTTGGCAGTCTCGAATCGGTGCTGCTGAGTTGTCAATGGCATACTCCGTCCCATCGCGCGCAATCAGTATAGTATGGTTAGCTAAGCCCACAATTCGCTTCTCCAACAGAGCCTTGTTGATCGGATTCTGTACTGGCTTTCGCGTTACTTCATTGACAATTTCAAAGACTGTAGACAGGGGGAGTCCCTTAGCCTCATAAGCCTTCCAGCCTGTCAGTTGCTCAGCGATAGGATTGAAAAATCGCACATTACCTTGAGCATTGGTAGTAATAACTGCATCACCAATCGATTGTAGAGTCACTTGAGCGAGTTCTTTTTCGGCAAAGAGGGATGCTTCGAGACGTTGGCGTTCTTCCATTTCTCTCAAGAGACGTAAGTTCTGCTCTTGGAGGCTTTGTTGCAACCGTCGGATGGTTAGGTGAGTTTCGACACGAGCTAATACTTCTTCGATTTGAAACGGCTTAGCAATATAATCTACGCCACCAACAGCCAGCCCCTGAACCTTATTGAAAGTTTCATTGAGAACACTCAAAAAAATTATCGGAATGCTTGTGGTTTGCTCGTTAGATTTTAATTGTTTACAAACTTCATAGCCATCTAAATCCGGCAATTTAATGTCTAGTAAAATTAGTTCCGTCCATGGCGATTGGGCGGCTCGGATCGCCTTTTCACCTGTTGTGGCACAGCGAACTTTATAACCATGTCTCCTCAAACTACGGCTCAGAAGACGCAGGTTGTCAGGCAGATCGTCAACAATTAAAATATTGCCGCGGTAGTTGGTAGCTGGATCGCTCACTCTATCGCTAGTTCTATCGAGAATCCTACTCCTTTCCATAGTTTCTTGCCAGAGGACTACAAGCCTATGAATAAGAGTATAGTTGAATTATTAGGTTATAAACTCACTTTACGCAGGAAGAAATCCTGCGATCGCAGAGTTCGAGGAATGGCACGCTGCCACAGCCCCTACAAAATCTGACTTGTTGAGGTAGGGATAATCCCTCCGTAGTTGCCCTTCTTCGTTTCGGTTAACATTAGGAAAACATTTTTTCAACGCAATCTGCTGTATGAACAAGCACATTTCTGAAAGGGCAAGTCTACTCGTCATTGCAATCGGATGTCTCGTGCTGCTAGGTTGGCCACTTGACATCTCTCTACTCACAAGTGGTTTTCCCGGTAAGACTTCGACTATGAAGCGGGCAATGGCAGAACTCAATCGATCAGCACTTCAGCACTCATGAATAATGCAGGTTAGATATGATTACACAATTTTTTGAAAGTGGAGGATTCATTCCTCATGGTCACTGCTATCTCTGGCAAACAAACTTAGTAGGATTACATATTTTATCCGATGGTTTAATCGCGCTCGCTTACTATTCCATCCCCATCATGCTAATCTATTTTGTGCGACAGCGCCAAGATACTCCATTTCAGAAAGTATTTTTTCTGTTTGGCGCCTTCATAATTGCCTGTGGTACAACTCATATTATGGAAATTTGGACGCTTTGGTTTCCTACTTATTGGCTTTCGGGGGGACTTAAAGCTATTACTGCTCTGATTTCTATATATACTGCATCTGAGCTAGTCTTGTTAATTCCATCAGCCTTAGCTTTACCTAGTCCAGCTCAACTTATTGTGGCAAATCAAGCATTAAAGAAGGAGATCAAGGAGCGCAAGCGGGCTGAAAACGAACGCAAACAAATTGAGGCGGCTTTACGAAACAGTGAAGAGCTGTTTCGCAATGCGTTTGAAAATGCGGCGTTGCTGATTTAAGGTATGAAAGGCTAAATATGCAGGTCATAGAAACCAATATTCACAAAACTTCGGGATTTTTAAGTGATTTTTTTCATACCCGGATTAAGCAAAGCCATGGGATTACTCATTTTTAATTTTTAATTATTAACTTCTCATTTTACTGAAATTGTTTGATTCTGTTGAGCGCGTCTTGATAGGCGCTGGTTCTGCCGCCTTGCTTGTAAAGTTCTGCTGCTTTTTGAAAGTCGGCAATTGCTTGGGGTTGGTCTTTGTTGTCCAGGTAAGCTAAAGCTCGGTTGTAGTAAGCGTCGGCAAAACCGGGATTGGCTTGGAGCGCCCGCGTGTATGCTTGAATAGCAGTGGAACCGCGTGTGGGTTCGGTTTGAGGCAAGCCGGCGGTGATCAAAGTGCGGGCATTGCCGATATTAAAATACAATTCAGGGGTGTATTTGGGCTTGAAAGCGAGTGCTCTGTTGAAATCGGCGATCGCCTCCCAAGCATCTCCTTGATCTAACAGCGAAAGTCCTCGAAAATAATACGCTTGGGCGTCTTGCGGATTAGCGGTGGATACCGGGCCGCTGGTTGCGGGAGTATTGTCTACTTTCAACTCGGATTTGTTTATTCCCGCCGCCACTAGCTTCGCGATAAATGTATTGATGGGAACTGCTGCATTAAATCCGGTTTTAATCGGGGCGACTTCGCCGGAACTCGTTTGCGCGAAACCAAATTCCCCTTGTCCGTGTAAACCGATGACTCGCGCTTCGGAGTCAAAAACTGGGCCGCCACTCATGCCACTCCAAGTTACGGCCTGATACCGCAAAGTGTAACCTTCCGGGCGGTTGCGCGGGCGGCTGGTAACGAGTCCGGGAGAGAGTTCGGGTTCTCGTTCGGCGCCGAAAAGTCCGCCCGTAGCGGGATAGCCGTAAACGAATATTTGAGTGCCGATGACGGCTTGATCGGAATCGGCGATCGTCGCGACTGGATATTCTTCGGGGCTTTCAAATTTGACTACGGCTAAATCCGGGTCTGTTTCGGCGGTTTGCAAACGGGTGACGGAGGTTGCTTGATAGTTTTTGCCTTTAGACGTGCGAACGGTGTATTTCACGTCTGCTTTTTCTACGACGTGGTTGACTGTTAAAACTGTGTAAGTTTTGCCTGTTTTGGCAATAATTACCCCAGAACCGTCTCCGAGGGAACTGTTAATTTGTACTGTCAGTGGCCCAGCAATGCTGGCGACTTCTTGGGGGGTTTTGGCGATCGCACTTTGGCTTATGACTATGGTTAAGGCTGCGGTAGTTCCTGCTAGCAGGGTGGTTAAGGTGTCGTAACGAGAAAAATTTATATTCATGGCTATTGCTGATTATATTAATTACCCTAGTTGGAAATTCAAACATCAAAATGAAGCTATTCATTTTGATGTTTGAAATCTTAAATGCTAAGTTTATTGCAACTGTTTGATTCTGTTGAGCGCGTCTTGATAGGCGCTGGTTCTGCCGCCTTGCTTGTAAAGTTCTGCTGCTTTTTGAAA
>NZ_JAUPTE010000032.1:39934-68307 GCF_036701705.1 Microcoleus sp. w1-18aA5
TTAAGGCTGCGGTAGTTCCTGCTAGCAGGGTGGTTAAGGTGTCGTAACGAGAAAAATTTATATTCATGGCTATTGCTAATTAGTAGCTGGGTAGCGGGATTTGGCGGAGAAAGGGCGATCGGCGGTTGGTGCTATTTTCTGTTTAGTTTTATTACTGATTTGACGCAAAGGATCTCGGCTTTGTTCTTTAGTGATAATTTTACTCGCTTTTTTGTTCCTCGATTCCCTTTTTCACTGTAGGGCGCTTATGGGCGCACCTTAGTTAATCTCAATGTAGCGCACTGCCCAACTTACTTATTAAAACTAAACAATACATGACTCAAACTCGGTGCTTAATTGTTCCTTAGTCATCGTTCCTCCTGCGACTGGCATGACTAAATCCTATGCTCGATCCTCCGTCATTCGATTTTAGATTTTAGATTTTAGATTTTAGATTTTGGATTGACCCCACGGATAAATTTGGGGGCTTGAGGATTTTAGATTTTAGATTTTGGATTGATTCCACGGATAAATCACGTGGCCGGTACCATCAAGAAATTCTTGGTCAAATTCAGAGTACAACCATTCAAACGCAAAAAGGTATCTGTCACCGCAAAAGCTGATCGCTTGTTACCGTCAATAAACGGATGATTCCTCGCTATGTGATAGAGATAAGCAGCAGCTTGTTCGGCAATTTTCAGATGCAACAATTGACCGCCAAAAGTTGCTTGCGGTTAAGCCAAAGCCGACTCCAACAAGCCTTCATCTCTAACGCCAGGAGTGCCACCAAATCTTTCTATCTGTCTGGCGTGGATATTGACAACCATACTTGGGCTGACAAAATTAGGAGTTGGCAAGGCGACGATAAACCTCCTTTATTTCGCGTTCTGAATCTAGATATGCCTGCCATGCTTTGGCTTCTAGTTTTTGTTGTTCTTCTTCTTCAGTTTTTAAGGAACGGACAAATTCAAGCACTTTCAGCAGCACGAGTTCTGGTACTTGGTCGAGTTCTTGAAGAAGTTGGTCTTTTGCGGTCATGTTTCTTTCCTCTTAATGATCGTACAACTATTTTACAACCTCGCTTGTGCCCATTCAACGATCGCTTCAGTCAATCCGTCTAAGGTATATTCCTTAGCTTCCACATCTAACTGACCCAATAATTTCTGACAGCTTTTGGAAGTTTCAGGGCCGATGGATGCGATGCAAACGCTTTCCAACCAATCCTTAGATAGGGATAATTTTGGGCTTTCTTGTATGAGATTACAAAAGTTATGTACGGTTTTGGAACTGGCAAATGTTATGATATTTACGGCTTGATTTTGGAGTGCGGATAGGGCGATAGGATCAATATTTTCTGGACAGCAAGATTGGTAAGCTGGCACTTCTATTACTTGCGCTCCTTTGGCGGTGAATTCTTTAACTAAAACTTCTCTGCCTCCGCTTTCTACTCTGGGAAATAGGATTTTGCAGTTTTGCAAGTTATCCGGGAAGTTTTCTACTAGGGAATCGGCGACAAAGTTGGGGGGAATAAAGTCTGGTTGTAGAGAGTGCGATCGCAAACTTTCTGCTGTTTTTTTGCCGACAACTGCAATTTTAATACCAAACAAGCTGCGGGCGTCTTTGCCTTTTGCTTGTAATCGTTGGAAAAAGCAGTCTACAGCGTTATGGGAAGTGAGAATTAACCAGCGAAAGCTTGACAATTGTGCGATCGCACTGTCTAATGGTTCCCAAGTCGAAGGTGGCCCAATTACCAAGGCGGGCATTTCGATCACGCGGGCTCCTTGTTGCTGCAGTCGATCGCTAAATTCAGCCGACTGAGAAACAGATCGCGTGACTAAAATGGTTTTTCCTGCTAGCGGCAATTTGCTATTATTAATGGTGACAGGTGTATCGATCATATTTGTGCTTTCTGGCTGGATTAAATATTCGCGCAATCTAACTACTTCCCCAATTACGGTCACGCAAGGCGACAGAGATTGACCTGCTGTTTGCTGTACAATGTTGGAGAGAGTGCCGAGCCAAATTTGCTGTTCGGGGCGGCCGCAATCTCGGATAATGGCGATCGGAGTTTCTGGCGATCGTCCGTGCTTTTGCAATTGCCAAATTATCTCGCTTAAATTGCGTCCTCCCATCAATATTACCAAAGTTTCTATCTGCACTAATGCTTCCCATTCCAGATCATCGGGTTCGTGGGCGCTCATCACTGCAAAACAGCGACTCATTACCGGGTCTGTGAGGGGAATTCCTGCTAGTAAAGGTGCGGCTAGGGCGGAGGAAATTCCGGGTATTACTTCAAACTCGCAGCCCGCTGTGATTAATGCTTGAATTTCCGAACTGGAGCGACCAAAAATAAACGGATCGCCACTTTTTAAGCGGATTACTTGTTTTCCAACTTGGCAATGTTCTACCAGCAAGCGGTTAATTTCTTGCTGCTGGGTGGAAGGTTTGCCGCCACGTTTGCCGACTTCGATTTTTCGACAAGTTGCTGGGATTAATTCGAGTTGCGGGATGTCGATTAGAGCGTCATAGATTAAGACTTCGGCTTGGGATAGCAGTTTGTGCGATCGCACTGTCATCAAGTTACAATCTCCGGGCCCCGCACCGACTAAATAAACTTTCCCTTTTTGGTTTTTCACAATTCCTCCTCGATAGTATAGTTGTATGAATATTGCTAGCCTATAGTAAGACGCGCCAAGGCGCACCCTAAACTATAGTAAGACGCGCCGAGGCGCACCCTACGGTATACTCCCCAGTTTATTGTATTAGAAAAGCTATTTATGCAGATTATCATCATCACGGCCGCCGATGCAAATTACTTTGAATTAGTGCGAGGTACTATTTTATCGGTGCGGGAAAAACCAGAGGGTGAAAATGTGGCGATCGGCTTTTTCGATCTCGGTTGCACTCCCGAACAGTTGCAGTGGCTGGAAAGACAAGTTAATATCATTCAAAAGCCAGATTGGGACTTTGACTTTCCTGGCAGAAATGAAGCTCCCGAACATTTAAAAGGACTATTAGTTAGACCTTGTTTGCGAAAATACTTTCCCAATTTTGATATATACATTTGGATTGATGCGGATGCTTGGGTTCAAGACTGGAGAGCAATTAATTTGTTGGTTGAAGGAGCATCGCGCCGGGGACTGGCAATTGTTCCCGAAGTTCACAGGGCAAGCTTGCAGCAGTACGGGCAACTGCCTCAGTTTTGGCAGTGGGTTTATCAACAATATGAAGCTAACTTTGGTGAAGAAACCGCTAAAAAATTCTACAGTTATCCTATATTAAATGCCGGAGTTTTTGCCCTCCAAAAAGATGCTTTGCACTGGGAAGTATGGGCTGAAAAACTCCATCAAGGATTGCAGAAATCAGGCTGTGTCATGACAGATCAATTTGCCCTCAACCTCGCTGTTTACAGTAACGAATTGTTCAATCTCACTGAAATGCTCCCAGCTTGGTGCAATTGGATATTCAACGGTTTTCCGGTTTGGGACAAGCAGCGAGGCTGTTTTGTGGAACCTTACTTGCCGCAGGAGGCGATCGGCATTTTGCATTTAGCTGGCCGCCAGCAGTTTGACCGAGTACAATTGATGGCAACTGACGGCGATATCCTGGAAATTAGCGTCCGTTATCAACCTAAAAAACAGCCAGCAATACCAATATTTCAAGAACCAAAAATGACTTACCAACAACCTGAACTTAGCAAAAATAATTTATTACACCCAGGGGATTACGTTTCGCCAGGGTTCCAAATAATTATACCTGACTCCTATTTCCCCAATATGATTATTGCCGATCCAAATGCGAGTAACTGGCCTTACTTGCGCCGGGAAATTCCGCATAATTGGTATGCAGACAAGCGCTATCCATTCATCGGGTTTTTGAATCGCGACGAAGCACATATCCTTTACAATACAGCCCTGCAATTCAAAGGTAAAAAAGCATTAGAAATAGGTTGCTGGCTAGGGTGGTCGGCCGGTCACCTAGCCCTCGCAGGAGTTGAGTTAGATGTCGTAGATCCATTGTTAGAAAGAGAGGACATTAGACAAAGCGTAATCGACTCAATTCAATGTGCTCTAAATGCGTCGGGCGTTCAAACATCAGTCGAGCTAATACCAGGCTACAGCCCCCAAAGAGTCGAAGAATTTTCTGCTCAATTCAACCGCAAATGGTCGTTAATTTTTATTGACGGAGAACACGGAAAACCGGGCCCGTTAAATGACGCAATTGTTTGCGAAAAATTGGCGGAAGAAGATGCAATAATTTTATTTCACGATTTAAGTGCTCCCGATGTCGCTCAAGGTTTGGATTACTTAAAGCAAAGGGGATGGAATACTGTAATTTATCAAACAATGCAAATTATGGGTGCGGCTTGGCGGGGAAATGTCGAGCCTGTAAAACATCAACCCGATCCCAAGATTTCCTGGCAGTTGCCAGCACATTTGCACGGCTACAATATTAGCAGTTTAGAGACAATTAATTCTCAAACAGCCAGCCCAACCAATCAAAATCAACAGTCATCTTATACAAGAGATTTTTACCAATTAATCGGAGAAGGAACTCGCACTTCTGCTAGAGAAATTATTCCCCTGCTGTTAGACTTGCTGCAACCGATTTTACCTAAAAGTGTGGTGGATGTGGGCTGCGGTACGGGAAGTTGGTTAGCTGCGTTTCACAAATTGGGAATTGCTGATTGTTTGGGAATAGATGGCGATTATGTCGATCGCACTATTTTACAAATTCCTTTAAATCAGTTCCAATCCGCCGATTTAAAGCAACCGCTGCAAATAAACAGAAAGTTTGACTTAGCAATTTCCCTAGAAGTGGCCGAACATTTGCCGGCTACCTGTGCCGAAAACTTTGTTAATTCTCTCACTCAACTAGCACCAGTAATTTTGTTTTCAGCAGCAATACCATTTCAAGGCGGTGTCGAACACGTTAACGAACAGTGGCCACAATATTGGGCTTATTACTTTCAGAAAAACGGTTATGCAGTTATTGACGGCTTGAGAAAAAAAATATGGAACAATGACAAAGTAGAGCCTTGGTACGCTCAGAATGTCTTGATTTTTGTTAAACAAGAATACTTGTCGGGATATCCGAGGCTAGTAAATGAATATCAAAATACCGCTCTGAATCAATTAGCCATCGTCCATCCCAAGATTTATTTTTACAGTTTGCAAACTGCTAGAAATTCGGCACATAATTTACAATCAGAAAGTGTCAAACAAGTTACAGCATCGCCACAATTGGCAGATCGACCTTTGGTATCTGTGATTATTCCCTGCTACAATCAATCTCATTTTTTGGTGGAAGCAGTAACTAGCGTGATTAACCAAACTTACAAAAATTGGGAAATTATCATTGTCAACGACGGCAGCTTAGATAGTACCAGCACAGTTGCCCAAAATTTAATATTAGCAAATTCCCAATATCAAATTACGCTTGTAGAACAAACAAATCAAGGGCTTTCAAGTGCTAGAAATGCGGGCATAGCAGCCGCAAACGGTGAATACATCATGCCTTTAGATGCCGATGATATCCTAGCTGAAAACGCCTTGACTGACCTTTTAGAAATATGTTTAAAATCAAATGTCCCTTGCGTAGCCTTTGGTTCTTATCAAATGTTTGGCACGGAAAATCGTATAGTACCAAGTTACGAGTTGTATTCGCCCGAAAATATCAAGAAATCTAACATGATTCACCCGTCTTCACTTTATCACAAATCTATTTTGGATTTGGTCAGCGGGTACAAAGTTGGGATGAAGGAAGGTTACGAAGATTGGGAGTTTTGGGTTAACTGCCATAAGCACAATATTCCCTTTTTGGGAACGAGAGAAGTAGTTGTCAATTATCGGCGTTCCCAGGTTTCTATGTTGGCAAAAGCTCAGCAATATCATCACAAGTTGGTAGCACAAATTGTTTGTTACAACCGGGAACTTTACGATATTGAAAGCGTGAATGTTGCGGAAAAGCTATTGGATAAAATCGCAACTTGAGCCGGATTATTTACTATTTAGTCCGCCTTCGCCGACTTTGTTTGTGTAGTAGCGAATTCTATTCGCCGGAAAAGATGATTTTTAAAGCGAATTTGATATAACATCGAGAAAGCGTTGAACTTGTTTTTCCCAAGTCCAATCCAGCATAAAGTTAGCCGCAGCTAAACCGATCCGTTTTGCTTCTTCGCGATTAGTATAAACTTGCTCCAAAGCCTCGACAACTTCTGCCACATCAGACTCTCCCCAACCTTCAACACCGGAAAAAGGAGCCGTCACTTTAACTCGTCCTTGACTCCATAAAGGATAGCAAATATGGCTGTAAATCAAATCTAAATGACCAGTATTTGCTGATAAAATAGTCGGAATTCCGCAGGCCATACTTTCCATTGCGACTAAATTAGTGCCGCCTTCGCAGCGGTTGGTGAAAACAGCGCAGTCGGCTTCTCGCAAAATTTGTCCGGTGAGGTGATTGGGAATTAAGCCGATGTCGATAAAAGAGTCAACCGGCAAACCGTTAGCCACTAACCATTGAGAAATTTCTAAACTTCCGTCGCGGTTGATATTGGGAAGTCCGGCAACGTTTCCGGTTTGTTCGATTCCTAGCATATACTGAGGCCAGAAGTTGTGCCATGTTGTTAGTAACAAAGCCTCTGGATGTTTGGCGCGAAATCGTTTGAAAGCGGCAATTACAATATCTTGACCTTTGCGATATTCCAGTTTGCCGCCAGAGAAAATGACGAAGCGATCGCCAAATAGATTAGATTTGGGTGCAGGATGGAAAATTGTTGGGTCAATTCCTTGATGTACCATCGCCACATTAGTCAAGCCGCAGCTTCTCAAAACATCCGCATTCCAGTTGGAACCGGCGACAATCACGCTATATTTTTTGGCTGTTTCTAGTGCTTCTGCTGTGATTCGTGTGTCTTCAAAAAATATGACTCCTATTTGACAAGCGCTGGTAATTTGATTGTCAACTCCCGACGATGCTAAATTATTCCCCAAAGCGTAAAGTACGGGAAAATTACAACTGATTTGTTTGTCGGAATTTGCTGCTACTAATTCCTGAAAACTTTTGTGCTTTTCAATTACAGGTAACAACAGCGATTTATGCAGCGGATTCATTGATTCTGAGGTGATTGATGGGGGTGCTAAAAGTGCAACTTCCCAGGCTGGATTTTGCCGCAGTTGTAGTGTTAAATTCAGGGCGTAAATTCCCCAGCCGCTGGTGATGCTGATCGGCCAACTGATGCCCATTCCTGTAATTTGTGGGGGAGTTTCTGGGGGCTGAATTTGAGGCGGAGTTTCTGGGGGTTGGATTTGAGACGGAGCCTCTGAATATGCGTTACCAGGCAGAGCCAGGTAGCGAGGGAGAGGATGGGAAATTAGCTGTTCTAAGGCTGCTTTTATACGATCGCAAACTCCATCCCAATCACCAGCTTTTTGCTGGCGAAACAGACGCACAGTGGGATACCAAGGGCTATCTTCGCGTTCCAGCATCCAGCGCCAATCGGGCACGAAAGACAGCAAAATCCAGACGGGTTTGCCCAAAGCACCGGCCAAATGCGCCACAGAAGTATCTACGCAAATTACTAAATCGAGTTGCGAAATAATTGCTGCGGTGTCGGCAAAATCTACGCAATGGTTGCTCAAATCTTCAATTTGGTGTTGCTTTAATAAAGTAATATCGCCTCCTGACAAATCTTTCTGAAGGCTGTAAAAACTCACTCCCGGAACATCTACAAATTTCACAAAATCGCTCAATTTACACGATCGCCGATGATTGTTGCGGTGCAGCGGGCCGCCCGCCCACACAAGACCGACTTTTAGTTTATTGTTCGGCTCTAGGGAAAATTTAAAATTCTGTGGTGGGGCTAAATAAGGAATATTTGCCGGTATATTTTCCAAAGTCGTTCCCAGAATTCGGGGCAAACTTAGCAGCGGGACTTGCACTTGAAAATCTATCAAATCGCTGGGCTTGACTCCTACTCGATCGACTCCTGCAATTCCTTCAAATAAACGCTTCAGCAAGACATGACAAGCAACAATAACTTTGCCGCCTTTTTGCTTAACTAAAGCCGCGTAGCGGATAAATTGTATCGTATCACCAAAACCTTGTTCAGGGTGCAATAAAATTGTTTTTCCCTGCAAATCCGAGCCGTCCCAAAGTGGTTTCTCAAAAGAGCGCTGATCCAATTGTTGAGTTTGCCAGCGCGATTCGTACTCCGCAAAACCACGCTCAAAATTTCCAGTTAAGAGCAAAGCTAAGGCTAGTCTCAAGCGCCAATTTGGCGAGTTGGGACGTAGTTGAATTGCTTTATTGTAGAAGTCGATCGCCTCTGCGACTTTTCCTTGTTCTTCGAGGGCGGAACCAAAATATAAGTTTGTTTCGCTCAGGTTGGGATTGATTTCTAGCGCTTGTTTGTAGTGCGAAATTGCCTCGATTATTTGCCCGTTTTCCTGTTTGAGATAACCTAAATAACTGTGGGCTTCGGCGTGGCTGGGTGAGGCGGCAATTACTTGTTCGTAGCGAACGGCTGCCTCTGCTTTTTTACCTTGTTTTTCTAAGGCTTTTGCTAGGTGAAATTGTACCTGTGCGGGCGACAAAGAAAATCGAGCCGAAGCTTCGGTATCTCCGTTACCAGGCACAGCTTGGGAACGAGTAGATTGTAGGGGCGGTTCCCTCGTGCCCGCCCTTTCTAGCAAGGCTGTTTTTACGCGATCGAATACTTCCTCCCAATCGCCCGGTGTATGCTGCCGAAACAGTCGCGCCGTCGGATACCAAGGGCTGTCTTCGCGTTCCAACATCCACCGCCAATCCGGCATAAAACACAGCAAAATCCATACGGGTTTACCCAAAGCACCGGCTAAGTGCGCGACAGCCGTATCCACGCAAATTACTAAATCTAGTTGCGATATCACCGCCGCAGTATCGGCAAAATCGTTCAAATTGTCGCTCAAATCTATCACGGGAATTTGAGTTAACAAACTACGATTTTCAGGCGATAAGTCTTTCTGAAGACTGTAAAAAGTTACACCGGGAATATCTAATAATGTGAGAAAATAGCTTAAATCGCTCGATCGCTGAAAATCCTTCAAATGTTCCGCACTTCCAGCCCACGCAATCCCAACTTTAAACTTACCATCGGAATTTAGAGAAAATTGCCAATTGGGCGGCGCAGCTAAATAAGGAATACTTGCCGGTATATTTTCTAAATTTGTTCCGAGAATATACGGCAAACTCATCAGAGGTGCTTGCACTTGGAAATACGGCAATTCATCCATCCGAACCGCCACTTGTTCGATGCCAGGAATCTGCTTAAATAAACGCTTCAGTTCTTGATAGCAAGAAAGGATTACTTTGCCACCTTTTTGCTGCACCATTGCCGCGTAGCGCACAAATTGAATGGCATCGCCTAAACCTTGTTCGGATCGGAGCAAAATAGTTTGTCCGTTCAAATCTGAACCGTCCCAAACTGGTTGATCAAAATTCAACCGTGGTAATTTTTTCGCCTGTTCAGTTTGCCAGCGCCACTCGTATTCTGCTAAACCGCGCAGCCAATCTCCAGTCAACAGCAAGACTAAGCTTAAATTGAAGTGAGCTTTAACACAATTTGCATCAAGTTTTATAGCTTGATTGTAACAAAAAATTGCTCGATTTACGTCTCCTAATTGTTCAACAGCACTGCCTAAATTAGTAATAGCTTCTAGATAATTATGGTTCAAAGATATGGCTCGTTCTAAGCTAGAAATTGCCTGTTCTATTTTTCCCGCCGCCAAGCATAACGTTCCCAGGTGATAGTGTGCTGTAGGATTGTTTGGTTCTGCTTCAATTGCACGCTCGTAAAGGCGTTCAGCCTCGGCTAGCTGAGATTGTGCTTGCATCGCCGCACCCAAATTTACCAGCGCGGCCGCATAATTGGAATTGACGGAAAGTGCTTGATGAAAATACGCGATCGCAGTCGGCAACTCGCCCTGCTGCTGAAGTATCGCGCCGAGATTGTTGAGAGCTTTGACGTAAATCGGATTCAGGGCGATCGCCTTTTGAAAACAAGATACAGCATCGGCTATATTGCCTTGATCTTGCAGCAAAATACCTAAGTTATTTTGCGCTTGAGCGCAGTTAGGGTCGATTTCGATCGCGCGCTGATAATAGGTGGCAGCTTCGGCTAAATTGCCTGTTTGGTGCAGTGTCACTGCCAAATTAGTGGCGGTTTCGATCGAGGTCGGCTGCAAAATTAAAGCATTTTTAAAACAAGCGATCGCCTCGGAAGATCTACCTTGCGCTTTCAGAACATTTCCGCAATTGAACTGTTCTTGAGCTAAGTCAACATTGGGCTGAGCTTCTATTAGTGGTTGAGCTTCCTGATGCTGGATAATTCTTTCTCTGAGCGCCAAACTAGCTTGTTCTAAAACTCCTTCCCAATCTCCCGCTGTTGACTGGCGAAACAGCCGCGCCGTGGGATACCAAGGACTATCTTCGCGTTGCAACATCCACCGCCAATCCGGCACAAAACAGAGCAAAATCCACACGGGTTTGCCCAAAGCACCAGCCAAGTGTGCCACACAAGTATCTACAGAAATCACTAAATCCAGAGCCGAAATTGCCGCCGCAGTATCCGCCAAGTCGTGCAAATAATAGCTTAAATCTGTTACAGGCATTTGCTCTAACAAAGCGCGATCGTCTGCTGTCATTTCCTGTTGCAAACTATAAAATTCTGCTCCGGGAATATCTAACAGTTTTGTCAACAAATTTAGGGGTAACGATCGCACCTTATTTTGGGAATTTTTAGGATTTCCAGACCACACAATCCCTACTTTCAAATTAGTAGTTGGATTGAGAGTAAATTCCCAACCGGGCGGCGGAGCTAAATAAGGAACATTCGCCGGTATAGTTTCTAAAGTTGTTCCCAGAATGTGTGGCAAACTCATTAGCTGGACCTGAACTTGAAAATCCGGCGCATCCTCTGGATTAACTATTAACCCATCGATTCCCAAAACTTGTGCAAACAAGCGCTGCAAGTGTGGCAAACACCAAACAATTACCCTGCCTCCTTTTTGCTTGACTAAATCTGCATAGCGGATAAACTGAATTGCATCGCCTAAACCCTGTTCCGGGCCAAGCAAAATAGTTTTCCCCTCCAAATCTTTACCATCCCAAAGCGGCTGAATAAAGTTGTGGCGCCGGAACTGTTTTTCTTTAACTAGGAGTCGCCATTCGTACTCGCAAAAACCACGCTGCAAGTCTCCAGACAGCAGCAAAGCTAAACCTAAATTTAAGTGAGATTCGGGGCTAGCGACATTAAATTTAACTGCTTGGCTGTAGTAGGTGAGAGCCTCCGCAAATTGTCCGCGATTGTGCAAAGCACTTCCCAAACTGGTGAGGGGATTGATATAACCGGGTTTGAGTTCGATCGCCCGACGGTAACAATCGATCGCCTCTGCCATTTTTCCCGCTTCCTCAAAAGCTTTGCCGAGATTGTTCAAAGCTTGTGGAAAGTCGGGTTTCAGGCTCAAAGCTTGCTGATAGCAGGCAATCGCATCTTCAATTTTGCCCTGTTTATGCAGGACAATTCCTAGATTGCCGTGAGCCTGTGCACTGGCTGGCGATGCCTGAATCGCTTGCTGGCAAACAGCTAAATCCTCATCCAACTTATCTGGACTAGACAGCGAACTCCCGCAAGCGAGATCAGTTTCTGCCCCATCCGGTTGCAGCGCCAGAGCTCGATCATAGTATGCGATCGCGCGGTCAATTTTGCCCTGTCGGATCGAGGCGTATGCTAAATGCTGCAAAGCCTCCACATCATTGGGAGCGATCGCGATCGCGCGTTCGTAATTTGCGATCGCGCGTTCGTAATTCGCGATCGCATCCTCCCCTTGTGCCTCCAAAGCAATTCCCAAATTCAAATAAGCCACCGCGCAATTAGGATTCACTTGAATCGCTTGCTCATAGCAGCTTATAGCCTCCACCACGTCCCCTTGTTCTTCCCGCAACAGGCCCAAATTAATCAGCGCTTCCGCGCAATTCGGGTTTAAAGACAGCGCCCGCTGATATTCTGCGATCGCCTCTTCAGTCTCCCCTGCTTCCGCGAGCGCGCTGCCCAAATTGCTCGCAGTTTCCGCCAAATTCCCGTCGATTGCTAGGGCTTGTCGGTAGTGCGCGATCGCCTCTGGGAGCCTGCCCGCTTGTTGTTTGACAACGCCTAAATTGCTGTGCGCGGCTGCGTAATTAGGATTGAGCGCGATCGCTCGCTCATAACAAGCGATCGCACCGCCAAAATCGGCTTGCTGCTGCAAATCCACGCCCAACCGAAACTCTGCATCCGCCGAATCCGACGGCACAAATGCAGCAGCAACCGCGCCTAGAGCTGCCGCCACCCGATCGAAAACGTCCTCCCAGTCGCCCCGCTGATGCTGGCGAAACAGCCGCGCCGTGGGATACCAAGGACTATCTTCCCGTTCCAACAGCCACCGCCAATCCGGCGAAAACGCCAGCAAAATCCACACTGGTTTGCCCAAAGCGCCCGCCAAATGGGCGACAGCGGTATCCACACTAATGACTAAATCCAGTTTGGCGATCGCAGCAGCAGTATCAGCAAAATCGCCAAAATACGGGCTCAAATCTACGATCGACGTTTGATTCAACAGCGCGCGATCTGCCTCAGAAACCTCTTTCTGCAAGCTGTAAAAGCTTACCCCCGAAACGTCCAAAAGCGGCAGAAACTGACTCAAACTGCACGAACGCTGCTTGTTTTTGCGGTGTTTTGGATTCCCCGCCCAGACAATGCCAACTTTCAAAGTGCGATCGGGCCCAAGCTTAAATTCAGCACCCGCAGGCGGAGATAAATAAGCAGTATTTGCTGGTATTGTTTCCAGCTTCGTACCGATAATATAGGGCAAACTCAACATGGGCGCTTGCACGTCAAATTCCGGCAGTGGCTCCCCTTTAACTATTAGCAAATCAATGCCATCAACCGTTGCAAATAAACGGTGCAATTGCGGGTAACAGCCCACAATGACCCTACCGCCTTTATTTTTGACGATCGCAGCGTAGCGAATAAACTGAAGCGAATCACCTAAACCTTGTTCGGCGTGCAGCAAAATAGTCTTTCCCACCAAATCAGAACCGTCCCATAGCGGCCGGTATTCTCTCACCGAAACAGTATTATCCAGCCCCGTCAAAAAACAGGAGTGACCAGTGTGAAATTCTTTAATTTGCCAGCGCCACTCGTATTCAGCGAGACCATTTTCCAAATCTCCCACCAACAGCAAAGCCAAGGACAAATTCAGGTGAGCGCTAGCGTGATTGGGGTTTAAATAAATCGCTCGTCTGTAGCAGGATATGGCATTTTGTACCGCGCCTTTTTCCAGAAACGTCCTGCCTAAATTGTTGATAGCTTCCACAAAATCTGGCAGCAATTCTAGAGCTTTGTGATAATACTCCAGCGCATCTTCTAAATTGCCCTGTTCTTGCAAAACAGTTGCCAGATTGTTATAAGCTTCCCAGCTATGCGGATTAATTCCCAGCGCTCGCCGGTACAGCTCGATCGCCCTGAAAAGTTCGCCTTTTTCTTGCTGCGCCACAGCTAAATTAATCAGTGCGGGTACGAAATTAGGTTCAGCGACAAGAGCTTGTTCGTAATGTGCGATCGCCTCTTCCACTTGACCTTGCTCCTCAAAAATCTTTGCCAAGTTGTAAGCTGTTTGAGGAATATTTGGATCAATGGCTAAAGCTTCTCGGTAATGGGGGATAGCGGCTTCCAATTCGCCATTTTCCTGCTTGAGAAAACCAAAATTAATCCGCGCTTGAACGCAATTTGGGTCAAGAGATATTATCTGTTCGTAAAGGGCGATCGCCTCTTCTCTATCTCCTGTTTCCATTAAATGTTCTGCTTGCCGCAATAAATCCTCTAAGACAACCAAATTATTGCCAGCCGTTCCGAGCGCAAAAGAGGTCTCAATTCCCTGCAATTGCTTAACTGTGGAGCGTTCCGCTAACCCTTCGCTCGCAATCACAAATGTTTGTTTACTCTCTTGAACTACGCTTGCACCTGTCATTTTGAGAGCTGCATAATCGAGATCCGGCGTAGGATTAGCAGTTATTCCGAGTGAAACTAAGTCAAGCTGATCGTGGGCAGAATCCTCAGAATAACTAGCAGTATTGGTCAGCGCAAATAAACTCAAAGCCGCCTGTACTTCCTCAAACAATTCTTGCCAACTTTCCGGCTGACTTTGGCGGAAAAGCCTCGCAGTTGGATACCAAGGATTATCTTCACGATCCAGCAGCCAACGCCAGTCAGGAGCAAAAGAAAGCAGCACCCAAACCGGTTTTCCTAAAGCACCAGCTAAGTGCGCCACAGCCGTATCGACACTAATGACTAAATCCAGTTGAGATATAGCCGAAGCGGTATCAGCAAAGTCGTTCAAATGCGGAGTTAAATCCGGCACTAAGTGTTGGTGCAACAAAGTGCGATCGCTCTCGGACAAGTTTTTTTGTAAACTATAAAAAGCGATTCCCGGAACATCCAAAAATCGAATAAAATCGCTCAATATGCAAGAACGCTGATTGTCTTTCCGGCGCTTCGGACTCCCTGCCCAAGCAATCCCCACCTTCAATTTGGCATCAGAAGAAAGCGCAAACTTGCACTCAGCAGGCGGATATAAATAAGGAACATTGGCAGGTATTGTTTCCAGAGTTGTCCCGACAATTCGCGGCAGACTCATCAGCGGCACGTGAACATCAAATTCTGGCAAACCTTCCAGACTAACTGATAAATATTTAATACCAGGAACTGTCGTAAACAACCGCAGCAGTTCTGGATAGCAAGCCACCATAACTTTAGCGCCTTGGCTGTGAAGAATCGGGGCGTAGCGAATAAACTGAATCGAATCGCCGAAGCCTTGCTCGACGTGGAGTAAAATAGTTTTCCCCTGCAAATCCGAACCATCCCAAACCGGCTGTTTAAATTGCCTCGGTTGTAGTTGCGGAGTGCGCCACCGCCACTCGTATTCAGCAAAACCGCGCTGAAAATCTCCAAACAATAGCAAAGTCAAGGCGAATTCCAAGTGGGCGGTGGCGTTGTCTGGCTGCAATTCCAATGCTCGACTGTGACAAGAAAAAGCTTCTTGAAATTCTCCTAAATCGACCAAAGCGTGTCCGAGATTATTAATAGCCTCCACGAAATCTGGCTTTAAGTTTAATGCTTGCCGGTAGTGGGATATTGCTGCTTTTGCATTGCCTTGTTCGTGGAAAAATGCTCCTACATTGTTGTGAGCTTCGGGATTGATGGGGTCGATTTTTACCGCTTGCTGGTAGCAGTTGAAAGCTTCGGCTAATTTACCTTGTTGCTGCAAAACTGTTCCCAAGCCCATTAGGGAATATGTCAAATTTGGATTAATTTTTAAAGCGTGGAGGTAATAAGATATCGCCTCGTTTAATTGATTATTTTGTTTAAACAAATGTCCTAAATTGTGCGCTGTTTCGTGCAGGTTTTGGTCGAGTCGCAGCGCTGTTTGGTAATATAAAATAGCAGCGTCTATTTCGCCTAATTGTTGTTTAATCCAGCCCAAATTATTGTAAGCGAGTGCCGAATTGGGCTGGATTTTGATGACTTGTTCGTAACTGACGATCGCCCTTTGATATTCGCCTACATCCAGCAAAAGATTAGCCTTATTTAAATGTGCTTCTACAAAATCGCTGTTTTGGACGATCGCCTGTTCGTAAAAGTCGATCGCCTCTGAAATTTTTCCCTGCTGTCTCGCCGCTATTCCGAGCAAACACAGCACGTTTGCTGATTCCGGCTGTACTTCTATTATTTGCCGGTACAAATTCTCAGCTTCTAACAAACGGCCCGCTTGGTGATGTTCCCAAGCTAATTTCAAAGAGTCTTCGGCACCCAATTTGCAGGCAGATTTCCGCGATTTTTTTTGAGAAGCCATAGTTGTCTTGGTTGTTTGGGAGTTCGCTAACTTGTAATTGCCAACTTATTCTAATTTGTTAACTCTTCCTTCCTTCTTCCTTCTTCCCCCTTCCTTCTTCCTTCTTCCCCCTTCCCCATTCCTTCTTCCTTCTTCCCCATTCCATCGCAGTTACATCCGTTACATCCGTTACACAATCCGTTGCCGAACTTCCCCTTCTACCCCAACAAACAAGCTGCGGGAAAAATCAGATATTCTAAGAAAAACAACTTCCAGATAAACTGATAAAATGCAGCAATTTCTATTTTATCGTCCAAATCAACTTTCGTGCTCCAAAACCACATCAAACCCAAAGCCGCCAAATGAGAAACTGCCAGAAACACTAAATTAACATTCGACAATACGATCGCTCCCGCCAAAGTCGCGCCCAAATAACAAACCGTCAATACCCAGCGAGATAAATTAAAGACGGCAGGCTTGCCCAGCTCAATCGTAAACGTAGTAATATTATATTGCTTGTCCCCTTCCATGTCGGGGATATCTTTAAAAATGGCGATCGCAAACGTAAACACCACAACAAAAACCGTTAGCACCCAAACTTCCGCAGGAATCCGAAAAGACATACTCTCCAAACTCCAGCCAGAAAAAGCGCTTTTCGCCCTTCCCAAACCCAACACCCAATTAAAGTGCAAAAATAACCCTAAATTTACGATCGCGCCCCGCACAGTAAAAATGCACAGCGCCGCCCAAAAAGGAAACCGTTTCAGCCGAATTGGGGGCAGAGAATAAGCAGTCCCGATCGCCAAACTAACGCCAACGGTAGCCAGCAAAAACGGGCCTTGCAAAACAGCCGTTAAAATTGCTATAATTCCCGTGGCAATTACAATTAATTCCCCGGTTTTCTGAGAAAACACTCCCGAGGCGATCGGCAAATACGGCTTATTTATTTTATCAATTTCAACATCTTCTAACTGGTTCAATCCCACAATATAAATATTGCCGCAAATGCAAGCCAACCAGGCAAAAGCTAGGGACCCAAATACAGGATTCACAAACAGCCGCGCACTTTGGGCGATCGCGTACAAAGCCAATACACTCAAGCTAGTACCCACAATTGTGTGCGGCCGAGAAAACTCCCAAAAAGCCCTCACCCAGCTTTGCGGAGCCGAGCCATTTTTATCAATCCAAGACTTGCCAATCGAATCATTGCCCATAAAACTCACACCCACCCCAAACAAATAATATTCTGTAGGGTGCGTAATACGCACCTTACTCATCTACTCAAGACTCAAAACTTCTCTGATATATTCCTGTTATTTTACAGCACAAATCAGCCCAAAACGAATCAACCCGCTCTGATATCCACGGCTCATCAATACGAGAGCAAGTGCTGCTTGAATAGTCGTCCAACCGCTAGTTAGCAAACCCCAAATTGCGCTCGGAGTCAAAGCAGAATCGATCACCACATCCCAAAAAGGAGCAACAGCTTTTGACCAATCAGCGGTGCGAATACTTGTCAAAGGCAAACTGCGAACAATTTCCTCGTATTCCGGCAAAGAAATCACATAAGGCAAAGCATAAACTCGGTAAATTTCTGCCAATTCTTTTCTCTCTTCATCAGTTAATTCACCCGCCGTTTCTCCCAGCGGGCGGTGACACCAAGTTGCCAAAATCAAAGTTCCTCCCGGCTTGAGTACGCGGCAGCATTCCTGCAAAAACTTAATTTTGTCTGGCATATGTTCGCCACTTTCGAGCGACCAAACCAAGTCGAAGGACTCGTCAGGAAAAGGCATATTCAAAGCATCGGCCACCAAAAAGTTCACATTGCTTTGAGCATCGGCAATTTTAGCGCGTTCGGTCGCTCTGTTGGCCTGTACCGGACTCAGAGTAATCCCGGTCGCTGTAACGCTAGCGCCCGTTTTATTTTGTTCAGGCGATCGGCTATAATTTTGATCCGCCTCGCCATCCAACTTTAAATTATTTGCCGCGACCGAACTAAACTTTTCAGTCAAATACAGTGTGCTGCCGCCGATCCCGCAACCGACATCGAGAATGCGGTAAGATTCACACAGTGCTTTCTCTGACGGTACTCCAGCCCAAGCCAGCAGTTCTTCAATTAAATCTATCTGAGCCTGTCGGCGCTCTTTTTTCAAATTGCCATCCGGGCCGTAGTAACCGTGGTGCATATGTTCGCCCCACACCTGCTCCCACAAACCGCTAGAAGCGTCGTAAAGTTGCTGAATTTGCTGGTAAAGTGTTGATGTCATCGCCGGATCGCAAGTTATTAAAGGAATTCTACCGTTATTTTCCCGCTGTTGTCATAGAATTTGGCGATTGAGTTCGATCGGTCTCCGGCCTTCGCCAGATAGAGATGTCCTGACTTCACGCCCGACGCTCTATTTGTGGGTTCCCTCTAAAACCTCAAATCTCAAATCGATTTGTGGCTTCCCTCTCAAACCTCAAATCTCAAATCGATTTGTGGGTTCCCTCTCACATCTAAAATCTAAAATCTCAAACCTAAAATCGAATGACTGTCTCGCGAACCATTGCTTTGGGCTTTCTCGCTGTCATCCTCGCAGGTACTCTATTGCTGATGATGCCCTTTTCCACAATTGATGGAACTTGGAGCGATCCAATAACAGCACTGTTTACCTCTACTTCCGCTGTCTGCGTCACGGGATTGTCGGTTGTGGATGTCGGAAAATATTACTCTTTTTGGGGGCAACTGTGCCTAGTTTTACTGGTGCAAATAGGAGGCTTGGGCTACATGACAGCCACGACTTTCTTGCTGCTGTTATTGGGCCGCCGCTTTGGCTTGAAAGACAAAGTTGCCCTGCAACAATCTCTCGACAAATCCGGGCTAGCCGGCGTAGTACAACTCGTGCAGTCAATTCTAGCAACAACCCTTTTGTTTGAATTAACAGGAGTGTTTTTGCTGATGACGGTTTTCGTCCCCCAATACGGATTTAAAGAGGGTGTGTGGTCTGCTATATTTCACAGCGTTAATTCGTTTAACAACGCCGGTTTTAGCATCTATTCAGATAATTTGATCGGCTACATCAATTCGCCTATGGTTAACTTCACTGTCGGTGGTTTAATCATATTTGGCGGAATCGGCTATGAAGTAATTATGGAAATGTACCTGTGGCTGCGCGATCGCTTGAAGAAAAGCCCTATCTGCACAGTTTTTTCTTTGAACTTCAAAGTTGTTACCACTACAACGGCTGTCCTTTTGATTTTAGGAATGCTAGCCTTTTTGGTGCTGGAATACGACAACCCTGACACTTTCGGCTCTCTAAATTTTCCTCAAAAAGTGATGGCAGCTTGGTTTCAATCTCTTACTCCCCGCACGGCGGGATTCAATACAATTGACATTGGCAAAATGAGCGAAGCCTCGCTATTTCTGACTGTCGCGCTGATGTTTATCGGCGCCAGTCCTGGCAGCACCGGCGGCGGAATCAAAACCACAACTTTTAGAATATTGTTTTGCTGTACCACAGCAGTTCTCGAAGGCCAGGAAGATGTGGAGTGCTATCAGCGTCAAATCCCGCCAGCAATGATTCTAAAAACCATTAGTGTAGTCTTCGGTTCCATGTTGGTCGCATTCACATCTGCAATTTTAATCGAGCTGACCAATCCCGAAGTAGAATTTATCGCAGCGCTGTATGAAGCAGTTTCAGCTTTTGCCACGGTCGGTCTTTCCACAGGGATTACAGCCAAGATTTCAGCGATCGGTAAGCTAGTTTTGATTGCTACAATGTACATAGGTCGGGTTGGCGTGTTGCTGCTGATGAGTGCTGCCTTCGGCGATCCAAAACCCAGGTCTTTTAAGTATGCTGAGGAAAGTTTGTTAGTGGGATAAAAAATTCTGCCTCGTTGCTGATAATCTAAACAATGGGTGACAACCCAAATCAACTTTTACTACTTAGCCAAAAATCAAAAGGAGGCGGCGCTGTCTCTGCTAAAATTTCAACAGCAAGACGCTCAGCGCTGGATATTCAGTGAACCTGTCATCTTTAAATTTTTTTCGCACTTTGCGCGCCGACAACAAGCAGTTTGCCGTTATTGGTTTGGGACGCTTCGGCAAAGCTGTGTGTTCTACTCTGCACGGTTTGGGTTACGAAGTCCTGGGAATTGACACCGATGAAAAAAAAGTAACTCAAGCTTTGAACGATCGTATTGCTGCTCACGTTGTGCAGTTAGATTCTACTGAGCCTAGCGCTCTTCAGGAAGCTGGTATATTTGAGTTTGAAACAGTGATTGTGGCGATCGGCAATTACCTAGCAGAAAGCATTACCACCACCCTAAACCTTAAGGAAGGCGGGGTAAATCACGTAATAGCCAAAGCTTCTTCGGAAACTCACTTAAAACTGTTGAAAAAAGTCGGCGCAGATCATGTAGTTTTTCCAGAACGAGAAATGGGCTGCTCTTTGGCCCGCCTTCTTACAAAACCCAGCATTTTAGAACGCTTTGACCTCGACCCAGCTCACAGCATCGTTGAGTTGCTCGTTCCTGAAAAGTTTGACGGTAAAACCATCTCCGAATTGGAACTCCGGCGCAGGTATGGTTTGAACTTGCTAGCAGTCGGGCGCGCCGAAAAGTTCGAGATTAATCCGGAGCCAAGCGAACGCTTGAGAAAGGGCGACGCGATGGTAGTAATTGGTTCTAATAAAGATATCAATCGCTTGCCAATTTAACAGCTCGCCATTTTACGCACATACACCAACACTCCTGGACTCAGAAACCCACTTTCTTGTATTCCGAGTGTCGAATTCCTCAGCAATTCTTGCGGGATGTGTGAAAATTTCAGACCTTCAAAAACCCGGTTGATCTAAAATAAACCGGGTTTCTCTGTCGATCTTTATGTTCTAATTTTTAACTGAAATATGTAAATTGAATTTCACCAGTTCTGGGGTTGGTTCCGTCTTTGCGACCCCCTCGGAGAACCTAGCCAGACAAATCGCAAAAAATTTTAACAAGGTAGCAGCACTCGATCATCGCGCTCCCGCAAATCATAGGAGCGCTAGCCCTAAAAATTCAGCCGACTTTCAAGATTTTTTGCAAATAAGCTTTGCCGAAAACCAGCACCGCCAATACTAGAGCAAGTTCAACAGGCCAAGGACACGCCGCTACCAACCAAATTAACGAACACATTCCAATAATTGCAGCTATGGGAGCCGGAATTCCGTCTAGCGTTCTGTTGTCAGTCCCGGCAGTCACCCACCAAGCAATCAAGCATACCGTCAACGGAATCAAGCAACTTGTGATCATGATTTTTACCCCATCAATTTTTTGACATATGGCATCTGAGCATATTGTAACAATACATCAAAGATTCAGAAATGCACCAATAATTACGATAAAATTTAAGGTTAGGTAATTCATACGCGGGAGTGATAAATTTTTTAAATTTTTAGCTTCGGCTCTCTCCCAAGGCATAAATAGGCGGGCATCAAGCATGATTTAGGGATTTTTATTTCTAGAAAAGTGCTTTTCTTTTCTACCTTGAGATGAATTGCGATGCGCTCATCTCTGCAAGTTATACTCAGGATGGCAGTCAGTTACTGTAGAGCGTGAATCAATGCTGGGCAAATTTTTTCGCAAGCCAGAATCAGAAAACATAGATCGCGTCCCCCCGGGTCAATACCTCGCCAACGGTTTTCCTGTGCTGACCTACGGCGATACACCCTCCGTCAGCATTGAAAGTTGGGAATTTAAAGTCTGGGGATTGGCAAAACCACAAACTTTCACTTGGTCGGACTTCCAGGCCATGCCCCAAAGTAACTTTACGGCGGATTTTCACTGCGTCACCCGGTGGTCAAAACTCGACGTGCAGTGGACGGGAGTCAAAGTCACAGATTTTATGAACTATATAGAAGTCGATCCGAAAGCTCTGCACGTCCTAGAACACTGCTACGGCGGCTACACTACCAACATTGCGATCGCCGACTTCCTCCGAGAAGAAAACTTTTTCGCCCACACCGTCTTCGGCGAACCTCTATCCGCAGACCACGGCGGCCCAATGCGACTCGTAGTTCCCCACCTGTACGCTTGGAAAAGCGCTAAATGGATTAACGGCCTGGAGTTTACAGAAACCGAAGAACTAGGTTTTTGGGAACGCAACGGCTACCACCAGCGGGGCGAACCTTGGGCAGAGGAACGCTACAGCGGTCTGTTTTGATGCGGGCGATATGGAGCAAGGACGGGGTCAGAGCTTCTCTATATAATCTTTGTTGATGGGCAATCCGCTCTTTTACCGCTTCAATCTGCTGAAATTGCATCTCCTCGATCGCATCTTGGGGATATCTCACGCCAGGGGCTCTATTTAATTCAACCAAAATACCTAGACCCAACGATCGCATTTTGTACGTAATTTACCCGATAGATAAACTACTTTAACTCCCCTACACCAGCCCCAAAAAACACATATTCCCAGTTTCTGGCTAATAGAAAACTTCTGGAACTGTCAGTACCCACGAATCTTACCGTATTTATACTTAAGTATTTGCTATTGAGAATTTAGACTTGAGAATATCATAAAAAATTAGCATAAACCCGATCCAAATTACTTGGGCTGACCCGCGCTCCATGCCCGCGACTGCAAGGTTTCAAGCCACAATATTGATAATTATTGAGTGGGCATTATTAGGGAGCGATCGGCCGTCGGCAGATGCGATCGATAGCATTTGTGAAGGTTATGTAAAGGCTTGATAAAGAATATGTCAAAATTCACCTAAAGTGAACCAAATACAAACAAAGTATCGCATAATGAAAATATTAAGACCATCGCACAAAAGGAACAGGTTATGAATACCAAACTCTTATCCGCCCTCACAGCTACCGCCGCCGCCACAGCTCTGTTTGGCGCCGGAGCTCCAGCTCAAGCCTTCTCCTTTGGTACCAACGGCATCACATTCAGCCAAGATACAAGCGTCAAGTTTAACTTCAAAGAATCTCACGGAATGTACCAATCCTCTGTGGGAGTCTACAGTGTGAAGGACTCGGCGGTCTCTCTAGTTAGCACCCTGTTTTCGGAAACTAAATCCTCAGACAACGAGTGGGCAAACGAATGGAAAGGAACTCTGGGCAATACAGTCGTGGGTTCTGGCTCGGCAGTATTCACATTCCTGGCAAATCAAGTTTACACTTTGGGGCTCGACAGTGGCTGGGGTGGCAGTGTGTACTCGACCTCAAGCTTGAACAAGGGCAGCAGCCAGCAAGCGGTGTTTGGCGCGCAATCGCAACTGTGGGACGCACTTGGCAAAGAAGACACCAAAGTCTTCCAAGCTGCCGGAAAATTCACAAACGGTACAAGTTCTCTGTTTAATGGAGGCACGCTAATCTCATTCGACGATCGTGGTAACAAAAACGACGCAGACTTCCAAGACTTCGCAGTGAGCGCAGAAGCAGTTCCAGAACCGATGACAATGACTGGTTTGGCTCTCGGTTTGGGTGGCTTGGTTGCAGCACGCCGCCGCCGCGCTAGCAAGACGACTTCATGATTTTTTTCAAATGGGAACAATCTCCTCATTTACGTTTTACAAAATAAAATTCAATTAGGAGGCGCGCTAATGAGAAATCGGCTCGCCTTTTGCTTGATTTGAAAAGTCAGAAGGGAGAAGTCATATCAATTCTGGTTGCACTCCTCATGATTGTTGACTATTGACTGTTGACTCGGGGTCGCCAAACTGAATGATGGTTGAGTGTTGGATGTTGACTCGATTTTACGCCCGACGATGAAGCGCGGATTTGATATCAGAGGGAAGTTCGGCAACGCCCAGTGTAGGGGATTTAATCGATTTAACAGATGGGTGTTGAGGGAAGAAGTCAAGCGTGAAGAAGTCCAGCGTGAAACAAGAGGATTTTTCCCACTCTCCCACTCTCCCACTCTCTCCCTCTCCCAACTCAAAATTCAAAACTCACTCACGGTAAATTGTTCGATCGTACAAAGTCACCAGTATCGGTTGAGTAACTTTAATGTCCGCCCGGATGCACGCTACTTTAATCGCCACCACAGCCCTGGTGTTTGTCCGTCGCACCTGTGCTTGTTCGCGCAGCGTCCGCGGACAAGAAGATGCAAAGAACCATTGCTAAAGCCTGAATTATCAACATCCTAGGCTAAATTCAAAGGCAAGTTAGTTCGCCTGTGAGGCAGGCATATTAATAAGCTGTTGTGCATTTCAATTGTATATTGAGGGCGGTATCTCCTGCCCAACCCCTACTCCCCACACAAGTAAAAATTTATTCTATCGGCTCAATCAGTAGGGGTAGCAGAGGAAAATAAATGAAGCGGGGTAAGCTGTCAAACAGCTAAATCTCTAAACTGTATTAACTAAGTTACCTTTATTTTTGATTTTTCGGTTCCATTTCATAATTAGTCCTCCTTCATTTAACAGTTTATGTAACAGTGCTTCTAATTTTTCAATTGATTCAAATAATCTATTAGCAACATATTCCTTGGCAGAATGCCATACTATAGCATTTATCAGAAAGATGAGGTATGATATAACTGACTTGAACGGAGTGAAAAATATAGAACCCCAAAATGTTCTGCAGCTCTAATTAAATGGAGCGCGATCGAACAGTCGCTCGACCCACAGCAGTCACTCGAATGACAAATATCAAGAATTTTAGTAAGTATCACACATTAGTAAAAATGAAAATTTCTTCTCTTGATTTCCGACAAAAAATTATGGATATGTAGCATAAGGAACCGCTGTCACAAAGAGCAATAGCTAACAGTTTTTGTGGAGCCTCGGAGTTTCGTCCAGAAATTAGTTAAACAGTCTCGGGAGACCCTTGCATATTGCTCCTCGAACTGAGCGATGCAGAGTCAAATTGAAACTCAATGCAGAACAACTACTGATTTTAGCCGAATTGATTGAAGCTTCGGATGATGCAACTCTCGAAGAACTCCGTTATTTACTGTACCCGAAAATTGGTTTTACCATCAGCGTAGCTAACGATGGGAAGAATGGCAAAACTCTTAAACATGACTTTAAAAAAACTCTCTTTCCGATCGCGAAAGGCACTGACAGAGTTCAAAGCATGCGATATGAGTTCTGGCAAAAAGTCCGAGAAGTTTGTTTCAAATACTTAATATTCATTGATGAATATGGAGTAAAATTGGCAATGGTTAGGTTATATGCTAGGTCTCTAAAAGGTGCAAGAGCTCTCGTAGCCAAAACCGAATAAATGCGGAAGAAATGTCTCAATAATTGGAGCTATATCGGTCAATAAAGTCTTAACATCAGTCAATTTAATAGGTACAATCGATGCCATTACATTCGAGGCTTTTATCATCCAAAAGTTAGTACCAAAATTATGGAAAGGTGCTTGTGTATTGATGGATAATTGTACTATTAATACCGGAGAAACAATAGAAAAAGCCATCAAAAAGAAAGGTGCCAAATTAATATATTTGTCGCCATATTCGCCAGATTTTTTACCAATTGAAAATTTATGCTCAAAACTTAAAACTATTCTCCGTTTTATCAAGACACGTAATTATAAATAGTTCGCAAAAGTCATAGAGTTTGCATTTAGTGAAGCTACATCAGCAAATATTTGAATTGGTTTACTCACTGTTGTTATTGTACCTCACCTTTGTAAGAAATGCTATATTGCGATCGCGCTTTGGACAGAGAGAAACTCCAAGTGGGGGAACAGGGAATAAGATTCTTCATCCTGACCGTTATGCACGCGGTAAGACAGCTTGAAATCTTCGGGAAACTCTACACCAAAGAATGCTTCTGCCCTATAAATATCCTCATCAGTCGCGCCCGGTATGAGACTTTTCAGTACTTGAGGTGCATTGGCTGCCAGCCAATTATCAATTCTTTCCCAAATTATTTTCATGATCAAACCTCCGAAGCTGGAAACTCAGTCTATGCGAGAACTGAGAGGAAAGCGAGATAACGGTTTTAACCGCCTAAAAATTAAAGCGGGGTGCTGACTCTGTTTCCCTGCTACTTTTTATCGACTCTAACGATCACTCAGGTGATTATAGCAATTCTAACCACGCTCAACTGCTTCAATCTGAACCTTTTGTCCATCTTCTATTCCCTCCTCTGCGTCCTCTGCGGTTTGTTCACTCTTTCCTGGATTCAACTCAATCTTTTTCTGGTGACGTTCCGAGGCAGCTTTTTGCAGCATTTTCAATTTTTCTGAATCAGCATTCGATCGCCAAAACAAGCGATGACCTTTAATTTTAACGCAGTTTTCCTTCAAACACTTCACCCATTCCCGATGCTTTTTAACTACGCCACGATCGAGAATCCCTAACTTTTCTTCTTGGCGAGTGAGTTTCACCAACTTTTCGTAATGGGATAGCTAGCAGTAACAAAAGCTTATTTTTTAACTAGAATTAGAAGATTATACATATCAAAATTGTCTTGATAGCTCACAGAAAGGTCACGCAAATCTATGTGCATAGAAGTGTGAATGGCTGGATGCAGGTTACTGTCAAAATCGGGATAAAATAAATAGGAAATTTGAGGTTGGCGAGCGTGAAATTTGATAATTATAGCGCCGTCAAGTCTGCCAATGGTGCGTTTGGGGCAGCCTTCCTAGAGCCGCAGGAAAGGGTCTAGTTCTTCTAAAGCTGAGACGTAAACTGAAAGAGTACCGGGCTGTTTGTAGCCGATCGCACTATCTTCACAGCAATCCGCAACAACATCAGCTTTGCCCAAAATGTATAACATTAAATATGCCAAACTGCAAGCTTTTTGATAATTAGGACTTGCTGAATAATCGATCGCAAACTAAGAACAGGAGCTCACAATATCTGAAAGCTCAGTTAAATATAAGTTTTTTCGGTATCGAATCCCCCCCAATAATAACTGTAGATTATCTTCGGCCTAAAAACAGGTGTTCTTTTGGCAAATAGACATAAAAACACAAAAAAAACCCGGCGCCACCAGGTAGCAAGGTTCATTACCAAAAAAGTAATTGCAATAACTGTACCAGATGTATTATCAAGTTTTGCCATCACTCGATTCAGACCGAATCTTCGTTTGCCTTGCCCGAACTTGCCCTCAATTGCATTTCTAATCCTCTCATCTTCCAACGCTTGCCTCTTTTTTGATTTACTCACATTTGCTCTTGGTCTTCCTAATGGCCGCCCACTGAGCCTAATGCCTTTTTCTTTGCACCATGCTCGGTTTTCTCTTGTACGATAAATGCGATCTGCATGAACGGACTCTGGATAATACCCTGTGAATCTATAATAAGCTTCTACTTGTGCTTTTAAGTCCCCTGATTCGTTAAAATTATCCCAGCTCATCCGGTCTGAAAACACATATCCTTAAAAACAACTGGCCGATAGTTTGGCTCCAACCTCTACGCTTTTCCCTGCTTTCCCTCTGACTATGGGACGAATATGGGGTTGACTTAAACTTACTATTCTATTCTCAATACTCTGTTTGTTGTTGTCAAATAACCACTGTTGTTGGCGAACGAGTTCTGTGAGAACTAGCAAGGTTTTATATTGCTTTTTATTCAGACCTTCTAGGCTCGCACCTAAATCGATTAGCTGTTCAATATGAGCTAGATTTCTTGTGATGTACTGAAGTTGTTTTTTAATTGCCTGTCTTCTTTTGTTGCGTGTGGGTCGTCTTTATTTCGCTACTGCTAAGTAGTCTTTTCTCGCTAAATTACGGTAGGTTCTTGGTTTTTTATGGGTTTTTTCCTTGATTTGTTTATACAGGATGTCTATGATTTTTTCTGTATAAACTCTGGCTTTATTTAATAGTCCTAAGTCGGTCGGATAACTAATATCGGCTGGGGCACAGGTTGCATCTATGATTAGTTTACCGCGATTGGGTGACTCATTTTTTGCGTCCGAATCCTTTTTTTTTTCGGGTTTGATTGGCGTGATTTCTCGCATTTTTTCAACCATGCGTTCGTTCACTTTATTAATTAGGTTGGGACTGATTCGTTGCCGAAAATGTACTAATAGTGATGGGTCAAATGCGAGTTCATTGCTGTAGCTTGATAGACCGATAAAGTATTGCAGATAGGGGTTTTCCCGGATCTGTTCTACTGTTTCCCGATCGCTAATTCCTAATTTTTCTTTAATAATTAATGCCCCCAATGCCATCCTAAACGATTTGGCGGGTGCACCCTTTGCTGCGGGGAAGTTGGCCGCATATTCTGATTCAAATTCAGACCACGGGATTATTTGGGCCATTTTTACCCAACGGTTATCTGGTGATAAATTCCCTCCGAAAGGCAGTTCAAAGTCCGATGGGGGACTTGGGGCAAGCTCAGCTTTTTTGTACACGATCGCAGGCGGTGATGCACGGCTTTTGACCTATTCTACCTGTTTATCTTGCACTTTACTCTCGATTGCACGATTTCTTAACCCAGGCTACGTCAAGTGCGATCGATATATTCAGCAAGCCCTAATTAAGCTGTTCGACATCTAAACTGCATTAACTAAGTTACCTTTGTTTTTGATCTTTCGGTTCCATTTCATAATTAATT
>NZ_JAUPTE010000033.1:0-67727 GCF_036701705.1 Microcoleus sp. w1-18aA5
AATATGGCTCAAGCCCAACGTCTGGCGGGATTTGGCCTTAAACTAATTAAGGAGTTGTTTAGAATGAAATAGCCCTGAAATTGGCTGTAGACCTTTTCAACAATTTAATGCAACAAGGTAAGAATGTCGGGGGAATATTTCACTCAACCTCCTAACGCGGTACCGATGCAGCC
Source organism: Microcoleus sp. w1-18aA5 (assembly GCF_036701705.1). Taxonomy (NCBI): domain Bacteria; kingdom Bacillati; phylum Cyanobacteriota; class Cyanophyceae; order Oscillatoriales; family Microcoleaceae; genus Microcoleus; species Microcoleus sp. w1-18aA5. The sequence continues at coordinate 174 of NZ_JAUPTE010000033.1, forward strand.
AGGAAATTATATCGAACATTCGCTGAAAATAATCTTCAAGAACTAGGTAACAAAATAGATGAAAGCCAAAAAGCATCTTTGTATCAAGTTAGCTTCTGGTATCTCAGCATTTCTAGTGGTTGGCTATTTCGGCATCTCCGCTTATGCAGGACATACTCTTTCAAAGCCAAACAGATGCTTTGACCCTCTTAAAGCATCTGTTTTTGCTGTTCCTCCTGAAAATGTAAGATTTCGTGCACCTGATGGCGTGGAGATTGCTGGTTGGTTTATTCCAGAAAAAGCGACAGATAAGGTATTAATTTTAGTGCATGGATTGAATTCCAGTCGGACTTGTGAGCTTGCTGGAAAGTTTGCCGAGTTTGGTTCAGCTATGAATCAAAAAGGCTTTTCGATACTTATGATCGATCTGCGAGGACATGGGCAAAGTGCTGATTCTCGTTTCACCTTTGGAATTACAGAAAGGCGAGATGTTATTGCAGCAGTGGATTGGCTTAAAATCAGGGGCTTTAAGCCAAAAAAGATTGGGGTTTTAGGTTTTTCAATGGGTTCTGCTGCTGTACTTGGAGCAGCAGCAGATGACTCTGACCTCGGAGCAGTGGTCACTGACAGTGGTTACGCAGAGGTTTATCCAATTATTCAGAAGCATTGGCAGTCAGCTTCAGGATTACCTGGGATATTTCTTCTTTCTACCATGATGTTTGGACATTTGTTGACTGGATATGATCTAACTTCTTCTAAGCCAGTGCAGGAGATAGGTCGTATTTCCCCTAGACCAGTTTTGATTATTCACAGTGCGATCGATCCTTATACTCCTATAGAAAACTCCCGTCAACTCAGAGAAGCATATCCTGGGGCCGAATATTGGGAAACCAATGCCAAGAAACATCCAGAAAGCTACAATACGAACCCAAAGATGTACGTTGACAAAGTTGCTGGTTTCTACAATCGGAGTCTCAAGTAGGGCTGCATAATCGGGTCAAGAAGGCTATTTAGGCTTTCCCTACCGGGCGGTTCATAATTGCCACACAAACAAACCAAAAGGATAATCAATCGCAAATTGTATGACTAGCTTCCCAACCTAACATGACTGTTTTACGTTCTACTCCCCAGCCATAGCCACCGAGTTCTCCAGATTCTCGAATGACTCGGTGACACGGAATTAGATAGCCGATCGCATTTTTACCGATCGCATTTCCTACAGCTCTAGCAGCAGTTGGGCGTGCTACCATTTGAGCTATAGTCTGATACGTTGCGATCGCCCCAAATGGCAATTGCAAAAGTGCTCGCCAAACTTGAATCTGAAAGTTAGTGCCTTTTACCAAAAGCGTTAGTGATTTTTGCTCGCTGAGAGTTTCTGAAGTGAAAATCAGGTCACGCAATGATTGAGTGGCTGGCTCATCACGAATGATTTCAGCTTTTTTCCAGGTCAATTGCAGTCTTTGTTCGGCGGTTTGTTCGTCTGTTGTCTCCAAGAAATAAAGATTACAAATACCACGGGCAGTTGTCGCGATTAGAGATGTGCCAAAGGGGGTATCATGAATACCATAGCGAATTTGTAAACCTGCTCCGCCTGCTTTGAACTCCCCTGGTGACATTGCTTCTAAGTTCACAAATAAATCGTGTAATCGTCCGGGACTTGATAGCCTCACGTCCAATGTTAAGTCGAGAAGGCTTTTAGTCTGAGTGATTTTTGACTTGGCATATTCAACTGTCAGATATTGCAAAAACCGCTTGGGGCTAATGCCGGCCCATTGAGTAAATAGCCGCTGAAAATGATATTCACTCAGTCCTATGTGTTGGGCCACAGTTGCCAGATTCGGCTGGTTTAGGTGGTGTTGTCGCATAAAGGCGATCGCCCGAGCAATCCGGTGATAATCTTCGCTAGCATAGACACTGGCATTCTGCATCGAAATCATCTAGTCTAAGTCAGGGGAATTTTGATGTTTCCTCACTTTAGCCATATACTAGGCTCAAAGCCACCCGTTTCTTGCGGTGAATGCAGTCAGTCGATTTTAGATTTTAGATTTTAGATTTTAGATTGAAGAGATTGAAGAGATTGAAGAGATTGAAGAAAGCGACCTCATATCGTTTCCGGTTGGATGGGAATGATCAAGTCAAGGTCGCGCAATTCCACATTCCCCCACGGATCACTCCCCACTCCCCATCATAAGGAGTGTTACCGGAATTGATATCACCCTCCGCGCAACTGCGTCACCAAGTGAACTAATTCTGGTAAAATTAGCTTTTCCACAGCTAGTTTCACGCCATTGCTAGAGCCAGGAAGAGAAAAGACTAACTTGCCTTGATACACGCCTGCAACAGCGCGAGAGGCGATCGCCCTCGAACCAATTTCTTGATAGCTCAAAAACCGAAATATCTCCCCAAATCCGGGTAAAATCCTGTCGAGCAAACTCTCCATCACATCATAGGTCGTATCTCGGGGAGCGATGCCCGTGCCGCCGTTAAAAATGATTGCATCTACATCTTCACGCTGGGAAAAAGCCTGCATTTGCAATACAATTTTGGCTGCATCATCTTTAACAACAGTGTAAGCTACCACAGAGTGACCCGCATCTTTTAGCAGCTTCTTAGTTAACAAGCCGCTATTGTCTGTTTCCGCCGAGCGGGTGTCGCTAACAGTAATGATAGCGCAGTTTACGGTTATTTTAGATAAGTCGGGGTGAGGAATTTGCGTCATATAACAGATGTTGAAGGAAGAAGGAAGAAGCAAGCAGGAAGAGGGAAGAGGGAAGAGGGAAAAGCGAAGAAGTCATTAGTTAGTTGTTATTTCTTCGTTGTTAGTTATTCATTATCAAATAACTAACAACCAATAACTAATGCCCCATACCCCATGCCCCATACCCCATGCCCTATTCCCCATCAATTATGCCTTGCTAAATCCTAAGCCGTTTGATTCCGAGTAGCGTTCCATAAAACGCATAAATCGATCCCATTCTTCGGGACTTCTCATTAGATAAAGAGCTTCCAAACCAGCAGGCTGACCGTTGATAAACTTAGCCTTAACCTCGCGAGTGAGGAGTTCGCCTTCTTCGTCGATCATGTACATTCCAGTAATGTCTTCGGTACTGGTGCTGCTGAGAGCTTTGGGATTTTCAAAGATAAACGTGGCCGTGCCTTGAGCTCCCGTTTTAGAACGGGTTAGGCGCACTTCGGGCACAGCATCTTCGTCTATACCCCGAGAAAATTGAATTTTAGCCATAATTTGACAGTCGAACCTTAAGGATTGCTTACTTAATTTCTTAATGTTTAATCATAAAACGATTCGGGTACTCGCAAATCAAGACTTGGCAGAGTGGGAGTGGGTGAGAGTGAGTGAGAGTGAGTGAGAGTGAGGGGATATGGGTTGGTTCTTCTGAGATATTGCACCATTCTCAATAATCCTTTCAGGGCGGGCTCTCCGGCCCACCCCACAAGATATTCTAACCAGAGTTCGGGTTAAGCAGAAGGGAGAAAAAAGGCATCGATATTGAGAGAAGGCTTCTTAGGATGAAGGCACTAGAGCGCACTTTCGCCTGGCTGGGTCGCAACCGGCGTCTGAGCAAAGATTATGAGGCGCTGCCACCTAGCGGAGAAGCCTTCGTATACGTGTCCACGATCCGCCTCATGCTCAAGCGGCTCGGCTCACCAAGCTAAAGCCGGCGAAACGCCAATTTCACGCCCTATGAAACACGCGCTTATAGGGGGTCACCGTAGAAAACCCAGAAAAAAAGTGAATTATAGGTATTGAACTATTATGTAGTGCGCTATATAATAGTTGTTGACTGGATTTTTAAATGGATAACAACTCGAACATCAACGAACGGCGGCAGGTGGGGAGGCAGCTTTCGTTTGCCCTCTATAGTGCGTCGAACCGCGTCATTCGGCTTCATCGGCCCTTTCTTGAGCCTTTGGGCCTGACCTATCCTCAGTTTCTGGTCATGCTGGCTCTCTACGAGAGCACCCCGCGCACTGTTGGGGAAGTAGGGCAAGAACTCGGTATGGATAACGGAACCTTGACGCCCCTCTTAAAGCGCCTTGAGAGCGCGGGGCTGGTGACGCGCACCCGTGACCTGCTGGACGAACGCCGCGTTCTTATCGATCTGACAGAAGCGGGCGAGGCACTTCGCGAGGCAGCGTGCTCGATCCCTGAAAAGATCGAGACAGCCTGCCGTCTCTCCGATGAAGACCTTGCCGAACTTCGCGACACCTTGAACGGGCTGGCAATACCCCCGTCAAACAACACAGTAAAAGGATGATTTATCATGGATAACACGAAGAAAATGAACATCGGGATATTGGGCACTGGCCATATCGGGAAGACTTTGGCACGCAAACTGGCTGAGGCCGGACACGACGTGAAGGTGGCCAACTCTCGTGGCCCAGAGACCATCGAGGCAGATGTGCTGGCTTTCGGCGCACGCGCGGTATCGACGGCCCAAGCGGTTGAGGACGTTGACGTGGTGATCCTCTCGATCCCTCTTAACCGCATTCCCACAATCGCGCCGCTAATCGCCAACCTACCAGCCGAGACAGTCGTCATCGACACGTCCAATTACTATCCCCACCGCGACGACAAGATCGATGCTATCGAGGCCGGGCAGGTTGAGAGCCTTTGGGTTGCCCAACAGCTAGGCCGGCCGATCGCCAAGGCGTGGAACGCGATCGGGTCTGGCTCCTTCGCCACTAAGGGCAAGCCTGCTGGAAGTCCTGACCGTATCGCCCTCCCTGTGGCTGCTGACCGCGAGAAGGATCGCTCCGTGGCGATGGCGCTCGTCGAAGACACTGGGCTTGATGCTTTTGACGCTGGCACGCTCGCCGATTCGTGGCGTCAGCAACCAGGCACGCCCTGCTATTGCACCGATCTCACGCGCGAACAGATGGCGGCAGCCCTGGCATCTGCCGACGCATCACGATCGCCAAAGCGGCGGGACTTGGCAGTTGCAGTGATGCAAGAGCGGCTTGGTGACGCCACGACAAATCCGGATGCCGATTTCGGGGTTCGTCTGAGCCGTGCGATTTATATGTAACGTGAGTTCGGGATAAGAAAGAGACAAGCAAGTAAGCTAAAAGTCATCACACCAAAGCTTTACAGGCTCGTCCCATGATTAGCTTAGAAGAACTATTTTGCGCTGTCGATGATTTCTGCCAAGTTTTTGAACCCAGATTGGGATTCAACTGATTACACAGCCAAAGTGCAATATGAAAAATAAGCTGATGCCACTGATGGATAAGCTACTAACGCGCAAACGCTCCATCATTGAGAGGATTATCGACCAACTAAAAAACTTCTCTCAGATTGAGCATTCTCACCCGTCGCAGTCCGGTCAATTTCTTAGTCAACTTGGTCTGTGGATTGATTGCCTATTGCCTTCATCCTAAAAAGCCTTCTCTCAATATCGATGCCTTTTTTCTCTCTTCTGCTTAACCCGAACTCAGGTTAATCTACTCTTTGTGGAACAGGCCGGAAAGCCTGTTCAGCGAGAATGGTGCAAGATGTGAGTTCTTTGTACCCGAAGTTATCCTCTCCCTTGTCTCCCAATTCCCTTAGACGATGTAGGGAGAGTTAATTGGCTCGGCCCGCTTTGTGGCTACCAGAGTTTGGTAGATGAGGGCGGATATCTCGCCACGGGTGATGTCGTGGGCGGGGGAAAGCTTTTCGCGCGCGGGATAGTTGACCACGATTTTACGCTCTGTGGCGGTTGCTATCTCGTCGGTGGCAAAACTGGGAATCTGAGCTCGATCGACATAAACGCTCAAAGAATTGGGGTTGCCGCCGCCCAACTGCAAGCCGTTTACCAAAGATACGATCGCCTGAACTCTAGTCAAATTTTGCTCCGGGCGAAACGTGCTGTCTGGATATCCAGCCAAAAAGCCAGCTCGATTAGCTTGGTCGATCGCTCCCTTGGCCCAAAAATCCGCCGCCACATCCTTAAAAACCGTCGCATCACGGCGCGGCACCAATTCAAACGCCTTCGCCAACATAGCCGCATACTGAGCTCTAGTTACAATCTCGTAAGGTTGAAAAGTGCCATTGGGAAACCCGCTAACAATATTCATCTTTGCCAAGCGATCGATAAAATCCTTAGCCCAATGCGTGCTGATGTCGCTAAACTGTAGCTTGCCAGGAGTCGGAGTTGGCGTCACATTGCCCAAATCAAATAAACCTTTCACCCGCGAAGAATTGAGCTGATTTCCCACCGCAGAAATCTTAACCCCAGTTGCATTTTGCAAGTCAAATTCGCCGTTATTCTGAAAGATATTGCCGCCTAAATCTTGAGCATTACCCATATCTGGCAGCGACTTCCCCACCGCAGTCAAACCGTCTTCCGTATTTTTTTCGATGCGATTATTGCGTAAAATCGGCTGAGATTCCCCCGCTAAAACTATACCGGAGCGATTTTCCAAAATTTGGTTATCAGCAATCAAAGGAGCCGACTTAGCTTCCAGAGAAATGCCAAAATCCATCTTTTGAAAAATATTGCGCCGTATTACTCCCTTAGCAGTTCCCGCCATCATCACCCCAGCCGCAGAGTTTGCCACAAATACGTTGTCGAGAATCGCAGGATTAGCGATTCCCGTGGCAAAAATGCCTTCGCGCTTGCATTGAGTGAAAGTGCAGTTAGCTACGGTCGGAGAAGTTGACTCAATCCAGACTCCCGTGCCACGACTATCGAGATTGGTGACAGTTACTCCGCGCAATTCCGAATTAGTGGCTAGCAGTATCGTGATATTTTGGTTTGCAGCGGTGGGACTGACAAATTTGCCACTGCCTTGAATCAGAATGCCTCTACCTTTGTTAGCTTCATTGCCAATAAGTTTTACTCCCGATGGAATTTCCAAGGGAAATTTTTCGCCACTAGCAGCGCTGTAAATTCCCGGCGCTAGCTGAATTACACTTCCCGATGCAGCGCGGGCGATGATTGCACGGGCTATAGTTTTGAATGGAGCCGATTGGGTGCCGGCTGCGGAATCACTGCCTATTTGCGGGTTGACGTAAAGTGTTGCCATGTTTTTGTTAAAGAGATAATTGGCGATCGAGCTTTTGTGCAATTTTCATTGTCTGTGAACTTGACCCCGGATCTATATTCACCTGTGATTGCGGAGATTATTTAATTGCACGATATCTGCAACATTACCCATCAGGAGTGGCAACCGCAAGGGAATTGCCCCTACAAATCGCTAAACTATTAATTCTTGGGTCAGAAACCGGGTTTCTTGCCTCCGGTTCAACCTAAAAACCAAGAGTTTTAGTCAATAAAGTCGATTTTTTTCTCGTTCTCAGTCCGGGGATGGTATGGCATTTGTTTCGGGGTGTGAGCCGTCCTAACTCCAGTTTATTTCACAATACAAGACGCATCCAAAACCACGACAATTCCATTCTGAAAAACAGCACAGGTTGTGATTGCTGAAGCTAAGGCGGGAATTTTCCCTTGTTCAAGAGAAAACGTCGCCTCCGGTGTAGAATCAAATTGATTTAGCCAGCCATTATCCTTTATATACTCAAGAGTGAAAGCATTGCGATCGAGCATCCAAAAATCAACTCCATATTGATTAATAAAACTTTGCAATACTACTTTATCGGGAGTGTATTGAGCGCGAATTAAATCGTTAAGTCGCTGCCGATATTTGCTGTAGTAGCCTTTCTGATACGGCACTGCATATTCTTTTGCCACCAGAACCGAACGCTGACTGAATGTTGGCAAATGATCCGTGTCGGTTGCGATCGAAGCAATCAGGATATCTTTAGGTTGTTGCTCAAAAAATTTGTACAAAGCCGGCATTTTACCTTCTACATACCCGACTGTGGGAAATTTTTCGACCAAGCAGGGATAAAGGACAACGGCGACAGCGATAATCGCTGTCGTAATTAGTGCAACTAAGTTTTTCACATCAAAGGTTGTTGCGGTTTTTGATGCCCAATGACCGACTCCATCAATAATTAAAGTTAGGGCGATCGCAGTTATTAAAAAAACAATAAATCGCAAGCTATAGGCTGTATAGCGACCGGGTTGATATAGCTTGAAAATGGTAGCGTGAGCCGCCAAAAACATCGCCGAGGATGCTAGAAATAGCTGAAGCAAAAGCCAGATCTTGCTTTGAATCTGATTTGCTAAGGGAAAAGCCGATCGCAAAAATAGCAGCAGCGGAAATAACAGCGAGACACAGTGAGTTACAGGCGTAAACAGCGACTTGGGAAACATCCCGCTACCCCGCCCTGTCAACCAATAATCTTTGGGATTTGGGCGAAAAAAAGCATTTCTGCCACCTGGTGCAAATTCTGCCATTTGCTTCGCTTCTGCTGCGGTATAAGTTGGGCCAAATTCAGAGTTATCTAAAGCATAGGGCAGCATTACTAAAAATATTAATCCCAAACCTGTAGTGCAAAATAGGTAATTAGTTCGATCGCCCGACAAGCACAAACCGCCGTTTTTCCAGCATAGCAGGCGCAAAACTAAAATTCCGGCAGCAACCAAGGCGTAAGGAGGATAGAATAGTCCGATTAGCGCGATCGCCCCCAAACAAGGCAGCAACGAACTGCGCGACAAATAATATAAAAAAGCCAGAAATATCGGATATATAAAAGCTCTTGGCGTTGTGGAAGCCAAATCATCAGTCATCCACATATGCTGATTTAACAGCAAAGATGCAATAAACCCAGTCATCGGCACTGGCAGCATTTCTAGGCAAAGCCCAAAACAGTAATAAGTCGAGATTAAGCCGAGAAATAGCGGCAATATTTTGTGAAGAAATAGCGGGTGAATACCAACTGTTGCGGCTAATTTGTAGAGGGTGCTGTATCCTGCGGGGGCGACAGATTGAAAGTAATTAACAATGAAATCGTTGGGGAATAATTCAGGATCGACAAATCGCATCATCCAGAAAACGTGCTGCCTCGCATCGTCTTGCACGATATACTCACCGCTAAAGGCTTGCTTCAAGCCTAAAATAGCATAGAGGGCGGCAAATGTCAGGCTCAGAGTTAACCAAAATATTGTGTGCGATCGGGATTTGCGATCGACTGTAGCAGTTAGAAGTTTGTGCAACTGAGCTATTAATACCATGTGAGATTGGAGATTTGAGATTAAAGAATCGGGAAGGACTGATTCTCAAACCTAAGATTATATCATGCCCGGTCAATTACCCCTAATAAAAACCGCTTTACTTTCAACTCCGTCCGATTTTAGATTATTTTCCAGGCTGCACGCCCGCAATTTTAAGCCGAATCCGATACAGACTTGTACTTCCCGTAATATAAAGCGTTTTGCGATCGCTTTCTCCCCAAGCCAAATTAGTCGCCGTCTCAGGCACAGAAATCTTCCCCAAAAGCTTGCCATCCGGCGAAAAAATCCACACTCCCCCCGGCCCGGTGCTGTAAACATTCCCCTCTACATCAACTTTCAAACCGTCGGGAACTCCGCCTTGACTAGCATCTTTTAACTCCGCAAAAAGCTGCTGGTTGGTAACAGTTCCGTCCGGTTTGACATCGAAAACAGCAATGTATCCCGCTTCCGAATTGTTGACATAAAGTTTTTGCTCATCTGGTGAAAAGGCGATGCCATTGGGTAGCACCAAATCCTTAACCAGCAGAGTTAATTTTCCGTCTGGTGCCAGCCTGTAAACACCGTAAAAGCCCAATTCTTCCTGATCTTTACTAACACCGTAGGATGGATCGGTAAAATAAATGCTGCCATCAGATTTAACCACCAAATCGTTCGGGCTGTTGAGCCGCTTGCCCTCGTATCTATCCGCCAAGGTGATAACTTGGCCGTCTTTTTCTGTGCGGGATACGCGGCGATTTTCGTGTTCGCCAGTAAGTAGGCGGTTTTCTTTGTCTAAAGTATTCCCGTTGGCTTTTCCCGAAGGGCGGCGAAATACCTCAACTTGCTGATTTGAGGCGAATTTATAGATAATATTGGCGGGAATATCGCTGAACAGCAAAAAGCCGTCTGGATGCCAAATCGGGCCTTCTATAAATTGGAAATCGCCAGCTAGTTTTTCTAATTTTGCACTGTCATAGAGAATACGTTGCATGGTATTTTTTTTTTCCTGGTTTTTCGTCGGGGCGGTCATTTTTGTTAAGTTTCCGCTAACTTTTTCGCTAGGACTGCTGACTGTTAAAGTTAACACCATCAACAACAAACTAATTGTAGCAATTTTGATTGTCATGTTTGCTCATAAATGAATTATTTCCTTCCAGCCATAAGATCACCTATCTCCTTCTTTACTTCTTCCTTTCTTCTTTCTTTCTTTTCTCCCAGAGCGCTATCGCGATCCTTAGCTAACAAATGTAAAGCGGTTCGTAAACTCACTCTTTTGGCCAGCAAAAAAGATGATTGAGAGCGATATTAAATTTAATAGTACCGTATGGAACAAAAAAAATAAGCTCTAAAATGCGAGCTTAATTATATTTAACTTAAAAGGTTTTACCTGTCAACTGTTAAGCTGGAAATGAAACAAATAGCGCCGCAATACCAAGAACGATCGCACCGATACCCATCACAAAAGACCAAAAGCGGTGATAACTCTTAACCGTCGTACCGCTATCGCTTTCAAGCTGAATCAAATCCATCCAAGGTGCAACACCCCGGCGGAACCAACCCAAAGTCCTAACATCCCTCCCAATCAAACTTTCAACTCGTTTCATGCCAAACATAAAATTACCAATTGGCCCAAAACGAGAAGCATAGCGCAGATAAATCATTCCCGTTCTGTCTTGCAATTTCAAATCTGAACCGAAGGCATAACCCGCATCGCCGCGACCAATTAATTCGCCTTGTAGTTGCGCCGGCTTACCCCGTAAAGGGCTTGCGTAAGGGTCAGACATTAAGGTTAAAACATCCAAATGTTCTGCTTGTTGGTAATTCGGGAACATCACCAGAGTCTTGAGCAAAATTCCCGTACCCAAACCGATTAAAGGACAAGCAACCATCATCATCGGGTTTACAGCATACAGGGAAATGCCGATCGCAAAACCCACCGCTAAGCCCATAGTTTCTGCACTGTACAGCAGCAAATCGAACACAAAATTGCCGTACAATCTCCGCTTGCTCAAATCGTTGCCTTCGCCGACAATTCGGCCCATGTCAAACTCAACATCCAAGCCTAATTGTTCGGCATAAGTGCTCAAAGCGCGAACTCGTTTACCAGTAAGCGGGTGAGTAGAGTTTAACTCCATCCACCAACCCCACGGATTAAACATATCCCACAAAAACACTCGCCCAATCTTTGCTGGTTCCGAAGAAATCCTGTAAGCAGTGCCAGTAGATGTGGCAGCTTTGGCATCGTAAATGCCTAAAGCGCGAGTTCCTTCTAACAAAATGCTGGGTTCTTTTGCCCTTTGTCCTTCTTCCAAAATACCGTAAGCAATTTTTACCAAAGCGCGAGACAAAGCATTGGGATTTCCGGTTGTTTCGGCGGCAAAATGGTCGGCAAAATATTCTCGCGTCCGCGACAAATACAGCAATAAATAAGTGCCGGCGATGTAAAATAAATAAGCAACAGCAGCTACAGTACCGGCCGCATCTTTAGCTTTTTCACCACCACTTCGACCCATTCTTTGAGTTGTAGTGTAAATTAAATAAGTAATCTGCACCAAAGTCGAAGCTAAAGTCATTACTGCAAAGTCCCAGTGGACGATGTGACCGAGTTCGTGGGCGTAAACAGTGGCAATTTCTTCGTCGTCTAAATAGGTAAAAAGACCTTGACTGACGACTAAGCGAGCGCTGTTTGGAAAGGAACCATAAGTAAAAGCAGTAGGGTTTTGGTCGTCGATAATTCCTAAACGCGGAGAAGAGAGTTTTTTCTGCTTGCAAACCTTCTGAATAACTTTCGCTGTTTCGGGACTTAGGCTTTCAATTTCTGCTAGGGAAACCCAGCGAGTATGGTATAGCCAATTTTGGCTTAAGTCCATCAAGTAAGGCGATAGGAAAAAAGCAGCGATGTTAAAAATCAGGGTAATCGGAAGTGCGATCGCCAATCCGGTAACTGGATCGGGACTGCTGAGAATCAAAACTGAGGCTAAAGATAGCGCTAACACCATACCAAACAGCAGGCTGAGGGTGACGCCGGAAGCTAAAACGAGATTTCCGCCTGTTTTCTGTATCAGTTTAACGCCTGCTTTGGCGGCTCGCCCTGCCTTGCGTAAAGGGGCATGAGATGACATAATAATCTCCAAAGGTTATTGACAAATGGAAATGACCGTGGGATTTTATCTATACTTCTCTGTTTTAACCTGTTAATGCGGATTGCTGTGAGGGGTCTCAACAAAAATATAGAATTTCCTCTAAAATTGTTAAGACTGAAAACCGCCCCGAAATTTATTTGTGCGGATTCAATTCCAAACTCAAAATTCAAAACCCAACAATCAAAACTATTTAAAAGTTACTGCCATGTCTATTATTGAAATTGCCCAAAAAACGCGCGTCTCTGCTAGAAAATTGGCAGTTTTGTCCGCTGATGCCAAAAATCAAGCTATTGAGGCTATTGCCAAAGCGTTAGAAGCTGCTGCGCCGGATATTGTGGCGGCGAATGCTGCTGACTGCAAGGCTGCCCAGGCGGATGGAATTGCGAAACCGCTGTACGATCGCCTCAAGTTGGATGAGAGCAAGTTGAAAAGTGCGATCGCGGGCGTGCGAGATGTTGCGAAACTCCCAGATCCGATCGGTGTCGTGCAAATTCACCGTGAATTGGATACAGGATTAATTCTGAAGCGCATCACCTGTCCTTTGGGCGTTTTAGGCATTATTTTTGAAGCGCGCCCAGAGGCGTTAATTCAGATAGTATCCTTGGCAATCAAATCAGGAAACGGCGTCATTCTCAAAGGCGGCAAAGAAGCAGTCCGTTCCTGCGAAATATTGACAAAAGTGATACATCAAGCATTAGCAGAAACTGCGGTTAATCCAGAAGTCGTGCAGTTGCTCACCACGCGGGAAGAAACAATCGAACTGCTGAAAATGGATGAATATGTAGATTTAATTATTCCCAGAGGTTCTAATTCCTTCGTGCGGTTCGTGCAGGAAAACACGCGGATTCCCGTGTTAGGACACGCCGACGGAATTTGTCATTTGTACGCAGACACAGCGGCGGATATTCAGAAAGCAGTAGACATTTCTGTCGATGCAAAAACCCAGTATCCAGCCGCCTGCAATGCCATTGAAACTTTGTTAGTTCACAGGGCGATCGCCCCCAAATTCCTGCCCACTGTTGCCGAAGCTTTGCAGCAGAAAAAAGTCGAACTGCGGGGAGACGAAAAAACTCGCGTTATCCTTAAAAATATTGCCGAAGCAGCAGAAACAGATTGGTCTACAGAATACAGCGATTTGATTTTGTCAATCAAAATAGTAGATTCTGTGGAAGAGGCAATTAACCATATAAATACATACGGTTCCAGACACACCGATGTCATTGTTACCGAAGACAGCGAAACCGCCGAAACATTTTTAAATGGAGTAGATGCGGCCGGAGTTTATCACAATTGTTCGACTCGATTTGCCGACGGTTTCCGCTACGGCTTCGGTGCAGAAGTGGGGATTAGTACGCAGCAAATGCCACCTCGCGGGCCTGTGGGTTTAGAAGGGTTAATTACCTATAAGTATCGAGTTGTTGGAGATGGCCATGTTGCCGCTAGTTATGTAGGGAAGGATGCGAAGGAGTTTACTCATCGGGATTTGTAAAAGAGTAATACCATTTGCGAAAAATCTTGCTACAATAGCCTTAAAAAAAGGGACAATACTACATTTTATCAACCCTGATAAATGTTGCATTAGTGTAGAGAAGTAGAGTTGCTTCTCATCTTGATGCTGTCGTCAAATCGAGGTGAAGTCAACTGGCTGTGCATATTCTGCACAATTGTGTCCCAGTAGGTGATTCAGCTTTTGGGGAGATGTCTAACGTTTCTGAGCCCAATCACAACTTGAGTCATTTTTACTCAATTATGTCTCCTCTGGAAATAGCGATCGCCTCTAGGGGCAGTTATACAAAATATAAACATTTTGTCAATGTGTAAGTCCTAGCGGCTTCTCTTAATTTTTATTGATTGGCTGGGGGAACTGCGGGGATGAAAATCATCATTTCTCCAAGGGCGTTGATAAATCCTGCTTTGAACCGCTAGATAGCGCGTCTAAATGAATGGTCTCATTGACCAAGAATTTCTTGATGGTACCCGCCACGTGATTTATCCGTGGAGTCAATCCAAAATCTAAAATCTAAAATCCTCAAGCCCCCGAATTTATCCGTGGGGTCAATCCACAATCTAAAATCTAAAATCTAAAATCGAATGACCGAGTAGAGACGTTCCCTGCTCTGTCAGTTTAGTCTCCAATAAATTCGTTAATTCCTAGGCTTTCCCTTTAGGCTAAAGGAATTTCAATAATGAACTCTGTCCCAACACCCTGTTCTGAAAAGCAACTCAGTTGACCACAATGTTTTTCTACAACAATCTGATGGCTAATCGATAAACCCAGTCCCGTACCTTTTTCTGCTGGCTTGGTTGTAAATAGATAATCAAATATTTTAGTGCATACCTCTTCCGGCATTCCCAAACCGTTATCTTTAATGTGAATAATGGCGAGATTTCGGTGGGGGTCAACTTCAGTGCAAATCGTAATTTGTCTTGGATTTACTTTAATTTCTGCCAAGCTTTGCTTCTGAAGAGAATCTTCTAAAGCATCAATGGCATTAGCAATAATGTTAATAAATACCTGATTTATCTGTCCGGGGTAGCACGGTACTAGAGGTAAATTTCCATATCGTTTAACGACTTCTATTTTCGGACGTGTATCATTTGCTTTTAATCGATGTTGTAGAATTAGTAATGCACTGTCAATCCCTTCATGCAGGTTAGCTTCTACTTTTGATGTACTATCAGCGCGGGAAAAAGTTCTTAAAGATACACTAATTTGACGAATCCGTTCTACGCCCACTTTCATGGATGAAATAAGCTCGGGTAAGTCTTGTATGAGATACTCTAAATCCACTTCTTCGGCACGAGTTGCAATCGCTGCACCTGGAGAGGGAAACTGTTGCTGATAAAGATGAACAATTTCTAATAAATCTTGAATATAAGTTTCAGCATGAGTCAGGTTTCCCTTGATAAAGCCTACTGGATTATTAATTTCATGAGCCACTCCAGCCACTAATTGACCGAGGGTAGACATTTTTTCGCTTTGGATTAATTGGAGTTGAGCTTGTTGTATAGTCTGTAGAGCTTGTTTTAGTTCAGAGGTTCGGTCTTCAACTCGTTTTTCTAATTCTTGATTCAATTGTTGTAAAGTTTTTTCTAAAGTAGTTTTTTCTTCAATTTTTTCTTGGAGCAATTGATTTTTGCTTGCCAGATCTTTGGTCAAATTTCGCAACTCTAAATGAACTTGAATTCGAGCTAATACTTCTTCTTTTTGAAAGGGTTTAGTGATATAATCTACAGCCCCAAGACTCAAACCTTTGACTTTTTGATCGGTGTTGCCAAGAGCCGTCATAAAAATGATCGGGATTCCTGAAGTTGACGGGTTACTTTTCAGTCGAGAACACGTTTCAAATCCGTCAATTCCCGGCATCATTATATCTAATAAAATTAAATCTGGAGTGACATATTCTATTTTTTGCAGCGCACTTTCTCCATCTTGAGCTACTAAAACTTCTAATCCTGCTTCATCTAAAACGTTAAATATAACACCTAAGTTTGTAGGATTATCATCTACAATTAAGAGGGTGTTTTTTGAGAAAGATAAATTATTCATAAAGGTTTAGCCTTCTCCTTGGTGTTTAATTATAGGCCGCGTGGCGTCCTGACTATCTAATCTGCCAGTTTGCAGAGCCAATCGGCAGCATGATTTTTCAATTATAAGCTGCATGACGTTCTGACTATCTAGGGGTCGGGAAAAAATTAACCTTCTCCCATTGGTGTATCATCATATTATAGTTCAACGAGGATGCTAACCAATGTAATCTTTTTTATTTTAACGTAAAGTTTTTGTAACGCACTATAGTCTTATTGCTTTCCTATCCCTTTATCTACAGAAGAGTCCTACGTCTAGTGAATATTCTATGGCTCTATAGTATAGACAAATACATTATTCCTACTAAAAAGTTATGTGTACAAATGTTTCTAAATTCCGAAAAATGCCGCTACGCCATGTCTTAATTGTTCCTTTTATTTTACAAATCTTTACAGCCGTAGGGTTAACCGGATATTTTTCGTTACAAAACGGACAGAAAGCTGTGAATGATGTAGCGGCACAGTTGCGCCGTGAAATTGCCACGAGAATTGAGCAGAATTTACATACCTATCTTGCTGCTCCCGATTTAGTTAATCAAATTAATGCTGATGCTGTTAGGTTGGGCCTATTGAGCATGGAAGATATGAGAGTGTGGGAGCGTCATATTTGGCAACAAAAGAATCGATTTAATAGCGTAAATGGCATATTAATAGTAAATGAAAAAGGTCAAGGTGTAGCTATTCAGACTAAGGATGAAGGAAAGCTAGAAATTCATGCACAATTGCCAACAAATACAAATCAGGTATATATTTATTCGGTAGGCAGTCAAGGGGAAAGACAGAAATTACTCAAAGTTTTGAATAATTTCGATCCGCGAAAAATGAAAGTTTACAAACAGAGCTTAAAAGCTGGCAAACCTACCTGGAGTCCAATTTATTTTGGCGACGTTATTCATACACCTCTAATGGCGAGAAGTCAACCAGTTTTTGACAAAAACGGAAAAGTTCTTGGCGTCTTATTTACAACTGTACGTTTATCCCTAATTGGGAATTTTTTGCAAACTCTAAAAGTTGGAAAAACAGGACAAACTTTTATTATCGAGCGAAGCGGAATGCTAGTGGCAACTTCCACATCAGAAAAACCATACCGAAATAGGCAAAGATTTCCAGCCACTGACAGCAAAGATATTTTAACCAAAGCTACTGCAAAATATTTAACAGAGCGATTTAACAATCTCAATGAAATTAAAACTTCTCAGCAGTTAGACTTTTTAGTGAACGGACAAAAACAATTCGTACAAGTTGTTCCTTTTCAAGATGGTAAAGGTATTGATTGGTTAATTGTAATTGCGGTTCCAGAAAATGATTTTATGGAACAAATTAACAGGAGTAGACATACCACGATTTTATTATGTCTTTTGGCACTATTTTGGGCAACTGTTTTGGGAATTGTGACTTCTGAATGGATAGCCCGACCGATTCGGCGTTTGGGTAAAGCCACAAGCGCGATCGCTGGCGGTGACTTCGAGCAAAAAGTAACGGCCTCCTCCGTTAAAGAAATCAGCGCTTTAGCGACTTCTTTCAATTTAATGAGCCAGCAACTCAAGCAGTCCTACGCACAATTAGAAGATTATTCGCACTCCTTAGAACAAAAAGTCGCAGAAAGAACTCAAGCATTAGAGCAAGAAATGGGCGATCGCCAACAGATACAAGAGACGCTCCGGCAAAGCGAAGAAAGGTATCAATTAACCCTAGAAAGCGTTAATGAAGGCATCTGGGACTGGCAAGTCCAAACAAACGCCATCTATTTTTCACCCCAATGGAAAGCCATGCTAGGCTATCAAGACAGCGAAATTTCTAACGAGTTTAGTTCTTGGGAAGAACTGATTCACTCCGATGATTTACACCCGATATTAGACTCTTTAGGACAGTATTTAAAAAGAGGAAGTAACGAACCTTATAGTTGGGAATTTCGGATGCGGCACAAAAACGGTAGCTACAGGTGGATACTATCGCGAGGTCGAGTTGTCGAGCGGGATGCCGAAGGCAAACCCCTACGTTTAGTCGGCTCTCACACCGATCTTACCGATCGCAAACAAGCAGAAATAGAATTGCAAATAGCCAAGGAAGCTGCCGACGCTGCGAACAAAGCCAAAAGCGAATTTTTGGCAAACATGAGCCACGAACTTCGCACACCCCTCAACGGGATTTTAGGCTATGCTCAAATCCTCATGCGTTCAAAAAACTTAGACAATCAAGAGGTAAATAGTCTAAAAATTATTTATCAATGTGGCTCTCATTTGCTCACTTTAATTAACGACATCCTCGACTTTTCTAAAATCGAAGCTAGGAGAATAGAACTTTACCCGACGCAATTTCATTTTTGGGCATTTTTAGAAGATGTCAGCCAAATCTTTCGCCTCAGATCGGAACAAAAAGCCATCAGTTTTATTTGTCAATTTGACTCTTCCTTACCCACCAACGTGCAAGGGGATGAAAAACGCTTAAGGCAGATTTTAATTAATCTCTTAGGTAATGCTGTAAAATTTACCGATCGAGGGGGCGTTACCTTCAAAGTTCAACTTGTAAAATCAGTACCCTTAGAAACTAACGCTAATGAATTAAATGCCATCAACTCTATCCGCTTTCAAATTGAAGATACTGGAGTGGGGATTGGCGAAGAGAAAATGCAGAAAATTTTTCAACCTTTTGAACAGGTAGGCAATACCGATAAGATGTCAGAAGGAACGGGTTTGGGATTAGCAATTACTTTAAAAATCATCGAAATGATGGGTGGCAGTATTCAAGTTAACAGTCAGTTAAATGCTGGCAGCCAATTTTGGTTTGATTTAGATTTACCTTCTGCTAGTAAATGGGAATCGGCAATTCAGCTACAAGCTGCGATCGCTGGCTATCAAGGAACTAAACTGAAAATTCTCGCAGTTGACGATCAGTGGGAAAATCGATCTGTGCTCGTTAATTTGTTAGCACCTATTGGCTTTGAAGTGCTAGAAGCTACGAATGCCAAAGAAGCTTTAAAACAAGTCGATTGTGGCCATTTTAATGCTATTATTACTGATTTAGTAATGCCAGGAATGGATGGTTTCGAGTTAGTAAGCCGTCTCCGCTCTCAACCTAAGTTTAAAGATTTAGTCATTATCGTTTCTTCTGCTAGCGTGTTTGAAGCTGACCAGCATAAGAGTTTAGATATGGGCGCAAATGCTTTTTTACCCAAACCCGTACAGGCGGCTGAGTTATTTGTATTGCTACAAAAGCATTTAGGGATATCTTGGGTATATCAAGAGTCATCTCACCTCAATCAAAATGTCAATCAATTCGTGCGATCGGATTCAGCTTCTTTGTTAGTCCCTCCACCAGATGAAGAACTGGTCATTTTATACGATTTGGTTATGAGAGGTAATTTAAAAGCAGTGACTCAACAGGTTGAACAGTTAAAAAAATTGGATGCAAAATATATTCCCTTTGCCGAACGGGTAGGTGAATTGGCTGCAAGCTTTCAGGAAAAACAATTACGGTTATTAATTAACGATTACAAAGCAGATAACAAAAATCAAATTGATGATTGAAAATAACACAAGATTATTTCAATTATAAGCCTATAAACCGCGTGGCGTTATGACTATCTAAGGGGCGAGAAAAAAAGTAACCTTGTCCAAAAATACATCCTAGTTCTCGAAGAATTTGTATTTGTTCTTGAGTTTCCAATCCTTCAGCAACAATTTCCATATTTAAATTCCTACCTAATAATATAATTGTTTGAATTAAACTTGTATCGTTGGGATTTCGAGCCAAGTTTTGCAAAAAGGAACGATCAATTTTTAAAGTATCAATTGGCAACTCTTTGAGTAAACTTAATGAAGAGTAGCCAGTACAAAAATCATCGATACATATACCAACACCCATAGCTTTTAAAAATTCAAAATTAAAATTTGTTGTTTTTAATAGACAACTTTCAGTAATTTCTATATTTAAAGTGTTTTTATTTATCCCAGTTTGTTGTAAAATTTCTGCAATTTGTTCTAAGCAATTAACTTGCTGGAATTGAATAGGAGAAAAGTTAACGTTCAGTTTCAAAGGCAGGTCAGGCAATTCCTCTTGCCAACGTCTTAACTGGTTGCAAGCTTCCCGTAAAATCCACCAACCTAAAGGATTAATTAATCCTGTTTCTTCAGCAACAGGGATAAATTGATCGGGTGAAATCATGCCTTTGGGCTGATTCCAGCGGATTAAAGCTTCAAAACCTTTAATTTCTTCAGTAATGAGGGAAACAATAGGTTGATAGTACAAGCAAAATTCTTGTTGAGAGATCGCTTTTCGCAAGTCTTGCTCCAGCTCGAGGCGTGCGATCGCATCCGCTTGCATCTGCGGATCGAAAACCTGATAGTTACCACTTCCCTGCTTTTTGGCTCGATACATCGCAATATCCACATCTCTAAGGATATCCATCGGTTGTTGATAATTCATTGCACTAGAAGTTATACCAATACTCGCTTCTACGCTGGCTTCGTAGTCATTAAACTTAAATGGTAACTTGAACTGTTCTAATAGTTCTTGAGCAACTGTAATCCCTGTTTCTATTTCTACTAAAATCACAAATTCATCCCCACCCATGCGCGTTGCAGTTTGGGAAGATTTTAAACATCCTTGCATCCGATTTGCTACACACTTTAGTAGCTCATCTCCTGCTAAATGCCCCAGGCTATCATTAATAATTTTAAAGCGATCTAAGTCAATAAACAAAACTGAATAACTTGAATTTGCTGCAATTAGCTCCTGCAATCGCTTAATCAACCAGTCTCTATTTGGCAAACCTGTTAAGGAGTCATAAAAGGCATTATGCTCTAATTGAGCTTGACTTCTGTATAAGTCTTCCAGCGTTTGAGACAGTTCTGCTGTTCGTTCTTTGACTCGTATTTCCAGTTCTTGATTTAGCTGTTTTAAGTCTGCACGAGCCTTGGCGTGTTCCGCAATTTCTTGCAATAAATGCTGATTTTTAACTTCAATAGTTTTAGTTAAATGCCGCAAATCTAAATGTGTTTTAATTCTCGCTAAAACCTCTTCTTTTTGAAAAGGTTTAATAATATAATCTACGGCTCCTAAAGATAAACCTCTGACAACATTATCTGTTTCAGAAAGAGCCGTAATAAAAATTACAGGAATTTGACTCCATAATGGGTTTTCTTTCAAGCGTGTATAAGTTTCAAATCCGTCTATTCCGGGCATCATTATATCTAATAAAATTAGGTCGGGAATCACATAATTTATTTTTTGAATAGCACTTTCTCCATCTTGAGCGACCAAAACCTCAAAACTAGCTTCAGTGAGGAAATCCGCTAAGATTCCTAAATTAGCAGGGACATCATCCACTACCAAAATTGTATTTGAGTAAGAATTTAAATTGTTCATAAATTTATTTCCTTGTATTGAGTGAGCATTTCCAAGATTTTTTTCTCTTGAAACTCTTTAGCTAACTGCCGCAATTTTGACGCAAATGACATATATTTTGGATCAGTTTCTTCAAGAGTTTTTGTCTGTTTTATAATCTCTTTCAAATTACCTCGCAAAGCCAAATTAAACAGTTTATCTAATGCTTCTGGAGGAGGAGGAACAATTTTATCGTAATGGGATTTCTTTCCTGAAGGCATCAATGATGCAGCTTCATAAATCCACTCTAGTTGTAAATGAAGTTCTAACTTTTCTAAAAGTTCTTCAGCTTGAACTGGCTTGGCTAAAAAATCAACGGCTCCAGCTTGTAAGCTTTGATTTTGGTCTGTTTCAAAAACACTTGCCGAAGAAACAATTATTTTAATATCTTTTAATTCTAAGCTTGTTTTCCAGTATTCCATCAATTGAAATCCATCCATTTCTGGCATAACTAAATCTGTAATTACTAAATCTGGTTTAGCCTGAGTTGCTATGTTCAATCCTTGTTTACCGTTAGTCGCTTCTATTACTTCAAATCCTAGAGGAGTCAGTAAATTAACAATGACCGAGCGATTTTCCCAACGATCGTCAATTACGAGAAGTTTTTGGGGATTTCCTTTAAATCCAATAATTTTACCTTTGTCAGTTTGAGAACTTGTATTAACCCACTCTGTGGCTTCTAATAAATCTAAATCAAACCCAAAAATACTGCCCATTTGTAATTGACTGGTGACTTGAATGGTACTACCCATTAATTGAATAATTTTTTGAGTGATTGCCAGTCCTAATCCCGTTCCTTCTGCTTGATTTTTGCGAGATCCAACTTGTTCAAAAGGTAAAAATATTTTGGCGATTTCTTCGGGTTTAATTCCTACTCCTGTATCTTTGACACTGAAGCGAATTTTACAGCTAGTTTGATGGGAAAAATTAATATTTTTTTCAATTAAACTGACACTAAAACTTATGTCTCCTATTTTGGTAAATTTGATGGCGTTACCAATAAGGTTAATTAATGCTTGTCGCAAGCGTTTTTCGTCGGCGTGAATGGCAATGGGTAAATCGGGATCGGGTTGGTAGCTAAATTTGAGACTTTTTTGTTCGGCGCGAATGCGACAAATTTCGGCAACGGCCTGCAGAAAAGCGGGAAAATGAAATTCTGTAGGGTAGAGTTCCATTTTCTGAGCTTCTATTTTAGACAAATCGAGAATATCGTTAATTAAAGTTAGCAGGTGAGAACCGCACTGGTAGATAATTTCAATGCTATTTTGTTCGTGTTCTCCTAGTTTTACAGAACGCTTGAGGATTTGGGCGTAGCCTAAGATACCGTTGAGTGGGGTTCGCAGTTCGTGACTCATGTTAGCCAGAAACTCGCTTTTGGCGCGGTTGGCATTTTCTGCAGCTTCTTTGGCGGCATAAATTTCTTGTTCGGCACGTTTGTATTCGGTAATGTCTTCTACTGTACCTTCGTAGTAGAGAATATTGCCATTTTCATCACACATAGCGCGAGCATTTTCTGAAATCCAAATAATACTACCGTCGCGGCGATAAACTTGAGATTCAAAGTCGGAAACACTGCCGCGATCGCTTATAATTTTTATGAATTCTTCTCGGTGGTTGGAATCTACATAAAGTTGTTGTTTAATATTGGTTAATTTTCCAATTAATTGGTCAGAAGAATTGTAACCATAAATTTCAGCCAAGGCTGGATTAGCGCTAAGATATTCCCCTGCTGGGGTAACTTGGAAAATCCCATTAATTGAATTGTTAAAAATGCTGCGATATTTGGCTTCAGCAGCTTGTAATTCTTTTTCAAATTGCAGGCGCTTTTTGCGGTTGCTGACAAAAGCTATAAAAATGTAAGTCACTACCGCTAATACTAGCAGTGCAAACCCGATGATTTGATATTTTCTACCAACTAACTGATTCAGTCGCTGTTCCAATAAACGATCTAAAAGTGGAAAAGCTGTATTGTAAAGTTTTAATTGGGACTCTAGGGCAGTTGTGGCTGTAGCTGTATATACGAATGGCTGTAAGGTGATGGTATTGGCATTGATGATATCTTTGTCGAGTAAGTCAATAAATCTTTTG
This sequence comes from Microcoleus sp. w1-18aA5, assembly GCF_036701705.1. Taxonomy (NCBI): domain Bacteria; kingdom Bacillati; phylum Cyanobacteriota; class Cyanophyceae; order Oscillatoriales; family Microcoleaceae; genus Microcoleus; species Microcoleus sp. w1-18aA5. Next base: position 23,419 of record NZ_JAUPTE010000033.1, read on the forward strand.
ATGTCCTTGAAATTTTCGCGCACGCTAGTGGATAGCTGCCGCTGAATTTGCGGATTAGCATTAGCAGAAATTTGCAAGCCTCTTTGCACTGCTTGGATAGGCGGTGCAATTAAACTCCGAATAATCAAAAGTTTGGCTCGATCGCTGTCTGCAATTTTTTGTTTAGCTTGTTGAGTTGCTATCTTTGCACCGATATCTTTAGCTTGAGCCGTATTCTCTATCGTTAATGGTAGCTGCGTGACAACGGTATCCATTAAATAATAACTGTCTAAAGATGGATCGAGAATGAGATTAGAAACATCTCCGATGTGTGCAATTAAATCCAGGATATCGTTAACAACAGTTGTATGTGCTTGCCAGCTTTGGGTAGGAGATAAGTTTAATTTTTGCTTTTTTAATCGCTGCCAGTTGCCATTAATGGAAGTTTTGAGCGCTAGCCATTGCGGGCTAGTTTTAAATTGGGGCGATAGCTGTTTTTCCACGGCATTGAGGTTTTGGATTGCCGTCTCGATCTTTTCTGTTGCCGTGGCGATCGCTGTTGCTAAAGACTTGTCCCCATTTAAATATTGATTAACTTGCGTGCGGTGTTCAATAACAGCGACAAGCAAATTTTTCAACGGATAGTTATAAGCCAAGCCGAGTTTTTCTTCTTGAGCGAATTCAATTTTAATATTAATTTCAGCAATTAATTGATAAACTACCAGAGCAAAAGGAAATATAAAAATTAACAACAATGCCATTAAATTTATGGGTTCTGTGAGGCGCTGGTTTAGGTATTTTTTCATAATCAAATAAGTAATGGATAATGATTAATTTTTAAAGGGCTATGAGGATAATTGTTAATCTGTATTCTAGCCTCATGGCGGAGTTTGACAATTTATTGGGTAGCTATTTGTCCATTCAGTAGACAGACATACCCCGTTATTCCTATAGCCACAAAAATATTTAGGATAAAAGCTCGAACCAAGAGCAGACCTAACGGAACTTTCGGAGTTGCAGTCATCCACTAACTGGCTGAGGCTTTTTTAGAATTTGTCCAGGTACTTGGTTAATATCAATATTACGCTCTCTTTTGCCCAACAATATGTATTATAGTTGAAGGAAGATGCTAATATATGTCATTGTTATTACATTACATTAAAATTCCTCCAAAAGACTCTAGTCTTATAACTCTTCTATCCTCTTATCTACGGAAGACTCCTACCTTTGAAAAATATTCAAATATTTAAAACCATATAATAATACATTTTTTGACAATTTTATGTATAGAATTGTTGCTAATCCTCAGAAAAGATCGCTCCCCAGTATCTTACTTCTAGGACTTACGCATTGACAAATGTTTATATTATGTATAACTGCCCCTAGAGGCGATCGCTATTTCCAGAGCAGACAGAATTCACTCAAATTACTCAAGTTGTCATTGGGCCCAGAAACATTAGACATCTCCCCAAAAGCTGAATCACCTAATGGGACACAATTGTGCAGAATATGGACAGCCAGTTGACTTCACCTCGATTTGACGACAACATCAGGATGAGAAGCAATTCTAGTTAAAAGCTAGTCCAGAAATAGCGCTTAGTTTAGTCGTTTTTTTGATAATGATGAGGGAGAGTCTACATCATCAAACGATCGCTAAAGCTATTGAGTAGAGGATTGATATTGCTGGGGCGATCGCCCTTCCTTCTATCCCATTCAAACAAACTTAGCTACAATAAGCTATACTGTGCTCGGCGACTCCCCAAATCAACAATTTGCCGTGGTTTATGTCTAACTCATCTCTCCTCACCCCAGGTTCGACTCTCGAAAAACGCTACCGCATCCTCCGCGAATTGGGCCGAGGCGGTTTCGGCCGCACTTATCTCGCCGAAGATATCAACCGCTACAACGAACATTGCGTACTCAAAGAGTTTTCTCCGGTGGTTCACAGCCCGAAAGCGGCCGAATTGTTCGATCGCGAAGCGAGTATGCTTTACCACCTCCAACACCCGCAAATTCCAAGGTTTCGAGAACTCCTGCGAACGGATTTGGGCGGGAATCCATCTTTATTTTTAGTGCAAGATTATATCAAGGGTCAAACTTACGAAGAACTATTGATATCGTGCCAGCAGCAAGGTAAAAATTTTAGCGAAGCCGAAGTTACTCAACTGCTATTTCAGCTTTTACCAGTTTTAGAATACATCCACTCGAAAAATTTAATTCACCGCGATATTTCCCCGGATAATATCATTCAGCATGATGCTGACAAACTACCATTTTTAATTGATTTCGGTTCGGTTAAGCAAATCGCAGCAAATGCCGTACTTCAGTTTAACGGACAATCGGATACGACGATCGGCAAACAGGGTTATTCGCCAGCCGAACAAATGCGACTGGGGAAAGTGTCTGCTGCTAGCGATTTGTACGCTTTAGCCGTCACGGCTTTGGTACTGCTAAGCGGCAAAAAGCCTCAAAAATTGTACGATATCAATAATAAAACTTGGGATTGGCGATCGCACGTCACAGTCAGTCAAAATCTCGCTACGGTCTTGGATAAGATGCTAGCAGAACAACCGGGCGATCGCTACCAATCTGCAAAAGCAGTCCGCGAAGCACTGAAAGATCCAAAACTATCTCACATTGGCAGTATAATTTCCCAAATGGTGACAATGAACTTTGTCGGCCGCCCGTTCAAAAACACCACTCAAACTGCTACCAGCAATCATACCCCTGTTCACCAAAATCCTCAAATTGTTAATAACAACCCCACATTCAAGTTAATTCCTTGGAAAACCCTAGGGAGTTTAAGTGTGATTTTGGTCCCCGGAATTTTAGCTTTTAGTGTAGTCAAATCTGGTTTCACATTGCCAAAGTTGCCGGATTTACCTAAATTTTCTTCGCGCCAGCAACCTTCCGATACATCCTTAGAGGAAGCCGAAATAATTCGTCAAGAAAAGATTGGTAAACGACGCAAAAATCTCAACATTAATCAAGATATATTCTATCAAAAAGTGGATGAATTATATTACAATAAATATCCAGAATTACAAGGGCGCAGCTTGACAGAAAAGCCAGAAGATGCTGAAATTAGGAGGAAATGGTATGAAGTTGCTGAGGATTTACTGGACAAGTTGGAGAAAGGAGAAGAGTTATAAAATCTAAGATAGAATAAGAGTGATTGAACCGCAGAGGGCGCAAAGAGCGCAGAGGGAGAAAGAAAAGGGCAAAAAAAGAGACGGAAGATAAAAAGAACTTTATCTGGTTTAATACAAAGTGGTATAGACAACGCACTTTTAGTTTATTGCAAAATGGATTCTATTCAACTTACAGGAATTCGCTGTTACGGATATACGGGCTATCTGCCGGAAGAGCAAGTTTTGGGGCAGTGGTTTGAAGTGGATGTTACTCTATGGCTGGATTTATCGCAAGCTGGAAAAAGTGATGATATTCAACATACTCTTGATTACCGCAGCGCAATTACTCTGATTCAAAAGCTAGTCCAAGAGTCGAAATTTTTATTAATCGAACGCCTAGCAGATACTATTGCTCAAGCGCTTTTAGAACTACCGTTAGTCGAAAAAGTTAAACTACAACTCTCGAAACCTGCTGCACCCATCCCTGATTTCGGTGGCAGAATTACTCTAGAAATTACTAGAAGTCATTAGTTATTAGTCAGTTGGCAGTTGTCAGTTGTCAGTTGTCAGTTGTCAGTTGTCAACAATCAACCATCAACAATCAACTACCAACTGCCAACTGCCAACTGACTAATTACCACTTCAGCAAGTTAAATTCTTCCATGTCTACGGTATTGCGGTTGCGATAAATCGCCAAAACAATTGCCAAACCCACCGCAGCTTCAGCCGCCGCTACCGTAACTACAAACACGGTAAATACTTGGCCCTTAATTTGTACAGGGTCGAGATAATTGGAGAAACCCATCAAATTGAGATTGACAGCATTCAGCATCAACTCGATCGACATCAACACGCGCACTGCATTTCTGCTGGTAATCAAACCGTAAATACCAATACAGAAAAGTGCGGCGGCTAATAACAGGAAATACTGGAGTTGCAGTTGCATAAATTTTGCGATTTTGTCTCAATCTAAAGTTACTACAAAACTAACACTATGGTGCGCTAAGCGCACCATAATATTACTTAGATTCTGGCGAAGACACATCTCCGGCAGAAACTAATTCGCGAGGTCTTTCCGGCAAACTCAAAGCAGGTGTTTCGGATAGCTTCTTTGACAGTTCATCCGGGAAAAAATCACGGCGCGCCAACACAATTGCCCCTACCATTGCCATCAACAAAAACACTGATGCTAACTCGAAAGGCAGCAAAAAGTCGGTGAAGAAATGTTTGGCGATTGTGACGATCGAACTTTCTGCCGGTGATCCTGTCGTCGCGACAATAGCCCAAGGAGTAGACACCACCATCGTACCCAAAAGCGCAAATAAACCAGCACAAACCAGCGCAGTTGCTACTTGACGCACCCAAGCGTTGGGAATTGTGCGGAAGTCTTCTCGCTTGTTTACTAGCATGATGGCAAACAAAATCAAGACGTTAACAGCACCAACATAAATCAATACCTGCGCTGCTGCTACAAAGTCGGCATTCAGCAACAGGTACAAACCGGCAATGCTGGTAAATACGCCGCACAACAAAAATGCTGAGTAAACGATATTGGAGAACAGCACTACTCCTAGTGCTCCTGCAATCATCATTACCGACAGTATGCCAAATGAAACAATTTGAACCCCTTCAGCTAGATTCACAATTTTTTATCCTCAATTATTAGTTTTCTATTGTTCGTTTTTACTCATTAGTTAGTAGTCATTAATAATTGGTTGTTTCACTAATGACTGATGACTATAGCAATCCTTGCAGGAGTTGTAAATTTTTGACCCCACCCCAGCCCTCCCCTTATCAAGGGGAGGGAGTAAGAAATTCACAAATGATTTAGGATGGCTATACTAACTAATGACTACTTCCTTACTTTTCGATAATTTCCTCTGGACGCAGACCGGCGCGGCGATCGGTGTAGGAAACTTCATGGGGGTCGATCGCACCTTTCGGCAAATAAGCGAATTCCCGCATCGGTGTCACCATCGGATCGTCTGTAACCTTGTAGGGTAAACGTCCGAGGGCCACGTTGTCAAAATTCAATTCGTGACGTTCGTAGGTGGCCAACTCATACTCTTCTGTCATCGACAAACAATTAGTCGGACAATATTCTACGCAGTTGCCGCAGAAGATACACACTCCGAAATCGATACTGTAGTGCTTGAGTTGCTTCTTCTTAGTTTCTTTGTTAAATTCCCAATCCACTACAGGCAAATTGATCGGACACACCCGAACGCAGACTTCGCAGGAGATGCACTTGTCAAATTCAAAGTGAATTCGACCCCGGAAACGTTCCGAAGGAATTAGTTTCTCGTAAGGATACTGCACCGTAATCGGCCGGCGTCTCATGTGGTCAAAAGTAACAGATAGCCCTTGACCGATATACTTAGCAGCTTGAAGAGTCTCTTTGGCGTATTCGCCTACTTGATTGAGGAATTTTAGCATGGTGTTCTCTCTCTGTACTTGAGTTTTTGGTAATTGATAATTAATAATAGGTAATTGGTTAACAGCTATTTTTGTTTAGCTATTGCCTTTTACCTATTATTAATTAACCGCCAAAAGCAAAGGGAAAGGCAAGTTTCAAAGCTGCGGTCAATAGCAAATTAACTAGAGCAACGGGAAGTAAAAACTTCCATCCCAAATCTAGCAATTGGTCGATCCGAACTCGCGGCAGAGTCCAGCGGAGCAGAACTGCCAGAAATAGGAAAAAGTAGGCTTTCAACATGGTCATTGTAATGCCCAGCAAGCCAGTAATTACCTGTAACCAAGGAGTCGTCTCGCTCAATCCCAGGGCATTTGTCAGCACTCCGACAGGAATCGGGCATTCCCAGCCGCCGAGGTACAAAACTGCTACTAGCAGGCAAGAAAGGACGAGGTTAACGTAGGAAGCGATATAGTACAAGGCAAATTTCATGCCTGTATACTCAGTCTGATATCCTGCTACCAATTCTTCTTCTGCTTCCGGGAGGTCAAAGGGCAACCGTTCGCATTCTGCTAGTGCTGCGATCCAGAAAATCAGGAAACCTGCTGGTTGCCGCCAGATATTCCAACCAAGAATGCCGTAGCCGGCTTGCTGCTGTACGATGTCGATCGTACTGAGGCTATTGGACATCATCACGACTGCCAATACTGCCAAAGCTAGGGGAATTTCGTAGCTGAGGGATTGAGCCGCGGCTCTGAGTCCTCCGAGGAGGGCGTATTTGTTGTTGGAAGCATAGCCGGACATCAGCAAGCCGATCGGCTGAATACTAGACAGGGCAATCCACAGAAATATCGCTGTCCCCATATCGGCGATCAGCATATGCTCTCCGAACGGCACGATTAAGTAGGAGAGAAAAACTGGAATCACCACAATTACCGGGCCTAGGGTAAATAGCAGCGCGTCAGCTTTGGCCGGTACGATGTCTTCTTTGAATACCAACTTCAGACCGTCAGCAACGGGTGCTAAAACTCCCAGAGGGCCGATGAATTCCGGGCCTACCCGCTGTTGAGCGGCGGCGGAAATTTTCCGTTCTAGCCAGACGCTAGTGAGTACCCCGAAAACGGCAGCGACAATCATCAGCAACATTGGCAGCGGTAGCCAAAGCACTTGGGCGATGTCCGCCGGTAAGCCCAAATTCATGAGGGCTTCTACGAAACTTCCTTGTAAGTCAATTCCTGGGTTCATTTGTCCAGCTTTTGAGCGATCAGCATATAATTTTTCACCCGTCCTTTGTAGGAGTAGGCTTAGAAATCGGGGTCTTTGTAAAGATTTTTAATGCTTTACCGCCTAATAGTATATCGCCCGACAGGCTCCAAGAACGCACAGACAAGGTGAAGTTATAATTATATGAGCCCGCAGCGTAGCTAATGGGTGGGTAACTTATGGTTGATGGTTGACTGTTGAGTGCCCGATCGATTTTGAGTAAGAAATCAATCTGGATTTATGCACTCTCGTGTCTCAAACCTCGATCCCCCCGACTCCCTTTAATTAATTATGGGGATGCGAGGCAGGGCTGTTTCATTCTCGCTCCGGGGTAAACCCCCGTCGTTGCCCCGATGCCTGAAACGCCCCTTCGATCGTCGGTAGCGGGGTAGGCACGGGGGGACTACCCCTACAAAACCATGATTTTCCTGAGAATGAAACAGCCCTGGGATGCGAGGGGGATCTAGACTCAGCTATAAGCCAGATTTAGGCCAAACAAAAGGGCCCAGAGTTAACTCTGGGCCCTTTTAATGCTTTAAAGTAACTTTCAAATGGCTTAAACCATTGATTTTACGCTACTTCTTTTATGGAACTGGGCAGAATCGAACTGCCGTCCAAAGCGGGTATTTACCTTCCGATCGTTCACAGGTTTATCCCCTCTAATCCTCGGGGCGGGAACCATTTTTATCCCAAATGGGGGGATTTTCTAGTGATTGCTTTCCTAGCTAGCCGACTAGAAACGTTTAGCCAGGGCATCCGTTGGGGGTTGTTATGCTACCTTTAACGGAGTGAGGTGGCATACACTCTAAACCAAGCTCAAGAAGTTTTTAGGCTACAGCTACGGCTTTGCGAGCGAAAGGAACGATGTTGTTCGCATTTACTATTTTTTTTGAGCCGATATTAACGAGAGTAGACTCCCTCTCGACCTGCATCACGGAGCAGCTTTCGCCACCCTGTCGAAACCATTACAGCCCCTCGTGTGTTCTTTTATGATAGACAATATTTCGTGTTGCGTCAAGTCAACCGATTTTAGATTTTGGATTTTCGATTTTGGCACAAAGCTGAGTCGGGAATATTTACATCGTGCACCATTTTCTTGAACAGGCTTTCGGGCTTGTTCCACAAGAGTTGATTTTTCCTGTGGGGTGGGCCGAAGAGCCCGCCCAGGTTTATTGACAAGGGTGCAAAATGTCAGCCCTGCCAAGTTTAATGCAAATTTTCGTCCCAGACGCCGATGTAAATCCGATCGCGCTCGTTGCGTTCGATCATCCCTTCCAGCGAACCCTTCTTAAACGTAAACCGATTACTCCGGCGCTGCTGCACGTCGCCCAAGCCTTGCAAAATCTCCCGGCTGGCGCCGCCCACCATCCCGTTTAAGGCGGTTCGTACTACCAAATCGTCCACAGACTGGGCAAAAGAACCCTCTGTTTGTACTAGCTCGCCCGAATCGCGATCGTATATGTAGCCGAGAGTAATCCGATTTGGCAATATTTCGTAAAGTGCGGTGCGAGTATTTGGCCAATAGCCCCGGGCTTGAGAGTCAGTCGGTTCTCCCAATTCGGATAAAATCTGACTTTCCGGCGTACCAACCGCATACCCTGGGATTGTGGGAGTCTTCTGATAATTGGTTCCCGGTTGTTCGGGGCTGGGTGCGGGCGATCGATCAGGCGGCAACTCTTTGTCAACAAGTTTTTCCGTTGGTGTGGGTTCGACAGCCTCCGGAGAAGGCGCTGGTGTTGGCGCTGGGGCTGGTGTTGGAGTTTCAGCAGCAGGCGCTGGAGTTTCAGCAGCAGGCGCTGGAGTTTCAGCAGCAGGCGGCGGAGTTTCTCTGGGAGTGGGTGCTGGCGTTGGTGTCAGCGCGGGAATTGGTGCGGTGCTCGATCGCGCGTCTGGATCAGCAGGTGCCGAAGTGCGATCGTCCTGGGCCACAGGTGCGGGTTCCGAAGACGGCCGGTTGAGGAAAACCCTAGCAATCCCGACCAAACCTGCAACAATAAGTGCGATCGCCACGAACCCCAAAATCCACCAAACCTTGCGGCTGCCTTGCCCAGAAGACACCACAGCAGGCGCTGTTCTGGAACCCGCAGGCGACTGAGGCCCGTGTCCCGGAATCACCGCCACTGTCGGCCCGGTGCTCGGCGACGCTGCACCCCCCTGCCCATGCAGCAGCGACAGCCACTCATCGACGCTAGCAGGGCGATTTTGAGCTTCTACCGTCATCCCCCGCATCACCGCTTGGCTGACTGTCGTACTTAGCTGAGGCTGCAAGTCGCGGGGCGAAGGCATCGGCTGGCTGGTACGCAAAATTGCAGCCACGGGCACCTGTGCTGTCAGCAGAGTATAAAGCGTCGCCGCCATACCGTAAACATCTGTGGCGGGCGTATATTTTCCTTGGGCAAAATACTGTTCTGGCGGCGCGTAGCCGTCGGACACCATATTAGTGTGACTTTGGGTTGTACCAGGAGTAAACTCGCGGGCAATGCCAAAATCAATCAGCACGACTTCCTGAGTACCTTGGCGCAAAAGAATGTTTTGCGGCTTGACATCTCGGTGCAGCAAACCCTTTTGATGAACTACTTTTAAAGCAGCGCCAATTTGAGTGATGTAGAGAATTGCAAGATTTTCTGGCAGCGGATTATTTGAACCGACTACATCGCCCAAATTCTGACCGGCTATGTAGTCCATCACCATGTAAGGCTGCCCGTCTTCGACAAAGAAATCGCTAACGCGGACAATATTCGGATGAACGCAGGAAGCCAACCGCCTCGCTTCGTCTTGAAACTTGCGATCGAACTCAGCAAAATTGGGTTGCTGCCGCAGAGATTCGTTGAGGGTTTTTATGACTACAGGCTGTCCTAAATAGCGGTGATTTGCCCTGAAAGTTATTCCAAAGCCGCCGCGGCCCAATTCTTGTTCGAGGGTGTACTTTCCACCCTGTAAAGTTTTGCCGATTAGCGCATCCATAGGTTCAGGCGATCGCGTACCAGAGAATATGGCTGATTATTGCACGTCTAGTGGGATCTCCTCACCACTCCAAAGAGCGATCGCAATCCTCGATCGCCGTTGCCAGTCCTTCCCGAATCGATTCCCGCATTCCCGGCACTGAGAAAAGATACAGTGTTTCCTTAACAGATGCGGAGTCAGATTCAGATAATAACACTGCATTGCTAGTTTGTCCTGCGATCACGATCGGTTGAAGTGACTGACTCATGGGAGCGATCAACTGCTGCAACTGATCTTGAGCTTCATTAAACGGAACTCGGTTGTAGTGCTTGAATTCACAATGTTTCTGGATCGAGTTTTTCGGTTTTGCCTGCATGATACTCAGCCATTGCGGTCACTGCGAGTTTAGCAAGAGCATCTGGGGAACAGGAGAATACTTGATCCCAGCGCCTATCGTCTTCAAGTTCTTCCAGAATCATTGAAGCGAGGGCATCTTGCTCGCTGGCAGACAATGTTTTCAACTTGGCGATCCTCTTCGAGGGCTCCGCTAACGCACGTTCGAGTAACTCAGTCATGGCTACCATACTTTTACACTAAAATGGCATCCTATCCATTCTCCATTGTTTCAGACAACTTGAGGCTAGGCTCAACAAATGGCAGGCTAATTATCATCATTAATAACTACAGGAGACCCACTTCTATGTTTTCTACTAGCTTTTTTATGCACTTAAATACATCTCTATATCTCGCCAATGCCGGAATTCCACTATTCAGTCAGAGTGTTGTCTATCAAATTGTTTTGCTAATTCCCATTATCGCGATAGAAGCTTATATTCACAAAAAACTACTCAATCTGAGTATCCTAAAAGCAATTTTTATTGCTTTTATAACAAATATCATATCGACGATAGGGGGAGGTTTTATTATCCTATGTATTGGGGCGTTTATTGGACATATCGTCTTCCACACAACCGTGCCTGTACAGCCTGGTTCTTTTCCATTTCTGCCGTTGGAAATTATGATTACACTCATTCCTATGTTTTTCTTTTCCGTTTACCTAGAATTATTAATAGGGATTTGGGGACTAAAAATAATTGAAAAATACAAAGTTAATAAATCATTTTTAATAGCTAATTCATTCACTTACTTAATGCTTGAGGTATTAGCTTTTACCCAACTTGTTAAGGGATACATTGAAGGGCGTGGCTAACCCAAACGTTCTATATCGTCGGATCACTGATTGACATCTTCAGCCACCATCATTGCATTGATGTGGGTAAAGATACGATCTAATTCCCCCATAGCGTCGAGTTCCCATACCTCTTCGGCCATTAGTTGATCTGCCTTCTTCTTCTCTAACAATTCTTCCATCCGCTGTTGCAGCGGTTCACTAAATTTGAACAACTTCCACCCCTCGACTTTTTCAATGCAAATCTCATGGATTAATGAGTAGGGTTTGTTGAGAATTGAAACCATTGTAGGCTCCCAGCTTCGGGTTTTAGGTAGTGACTAGATTATAGATTTTATGCAATCTGGCAGATTTAATGCTCCAACCGAGAGCCTTCAAATTACCGCCAAAACCAGTGGCTTAAACAGCCAAACGGCTTTACAGTTCAAGTCGGATGATATTCATCCCTGCTTATTTGCCATCGCCATATCTTGCCTTCTTCAGGATCGTCCACCTCTGCAATGAACTTCATTCCCACTTTTTGCAACACGCTATAGGAGGCATTTTTTTCAGCTAAAGTGTGAGCGATGACGGCTTTCACCTCCTCGTGAGCGAAAGCATAATCAATCATTCCCTGTGCCACCTCAGTTGCAAATCCGCGATTCCAATATTCGGAAGCAATTTCATAACCTATCTCTATAGTCCCCGACTCATCAGGTGAGCCTGTGAAACCTCCGTTGCCAACCAGCACTTGATTTTTTGGATGGATAAAGAAGTAGCTGTGCCAGTCAGTTGGAGGCGGATTAAATTCGCAAGCTTCGTCAGCCGGGAGGGAAAATGCTTCTGGGAAAAGAGGCCAGCTATTAGGCACTATGACATTTAAAATTGCTGCAAGCTCGCTTTTACTTCGTAAGAAAGCTTCTACGTGAATCCTTTGGACGGCAAGTAGTTGAAGATTCTTAGTTGTAATCATTTTTCTACCTTGTTTAACCAACAAGTATTAAATAACACTATAGACACTAGCGAAATGCTGTTCTCGGAACCCTGGCGAGTTGGTAAGCACCCCGACTGTCCAACACTTGATATTGATTTGGTTGCAATCCTAATTCCACAAATTTCTCTGGATATCCCAGCAACAAAATAGAGGGAGAAGTTGGGGTTTTAGATTCCTTAATGTAGTCGATCGCCCTTCTGACAGCTCGGTAGTAAGTCACCGGCTCTTGGCTATAAAAAACCAGACTTGGTTTCCAGAAACCAACCATAATAAACTCTTCCCCAGGCAGTTTTTGTTGAACAGCAACCTGTGCTAACTGTCTCAGAGGTAACTGGCGGTTGATATCGACCACTTTGTAGGCGGGAGTAAGACCAAAGATGATAAATGCTACTAACCCGATGAAGTTAGCAACCAAAATCCAGCGTTGTTGCCGCTGCCAAAGTAAAAGTGCGATCGCCACCGCTGTAGTTGTCCAAATCGCACCGCCTACAATCAGCAATCCCGACTGCTGAATTGCTTGGGGAAAATTGGGCATGGCCGGGTCATCTCCCAGCCAGTTGTAGCTGTAGAAAGTTGCTCCGGCTACAATTAATAAAAATATCACATTAAAAATGTATGTAACTAACAGCCCTCGCGGTAAAGAATTCGGTTTTTTTTCTAACTTTCCCCGCCTGTTTTCTGGTTCATTGCCCGCAATAATATCGCTCCACAGCAGCGTTACCAAAATCGCAGCGGCGGGGATTAAAGGCAATACATAACTGGGCAATTTGGTCACGGCGATCGTAAAAAAGCCAAAAATGCAGCCAAACCAAAATAGGGCAAATAAACTCAACTGAGCCGATCGCGGTTGACGGCGCCAGTAACTGCGCTGCCAAAAACGGGTGCGGGCGATCGCCACCGGCAAATAAATCGACCAAGGTGCAAAACCAACTAGCACTACAAAAAAGTAAAAATACCAAGGCGCCGAGTGTTTGTTGACTACTCCAGTAAAACGCTGGAAATTGTGATAGCCGAAAAAACTGTCAATATAAGTTTGACCGTTGTCTAAAATAACGAAAATGTACCAAGGCAGGGCGATCGCCAGAATAATTAAGATTCCCGACACCGGACGCATTTCGCGCCAAAGTTGGCGAAAATTTCCCAAATAAAGCCCGAAGCTGCCAACAATCAGCGCTGGAACGACAATTCCTACAGGCCCCTTAGCCAGAATTGCTAAAGCAATTAGTACGTAAAAAGTCAGATACCATTTATTGGGAAATCGGGAAGCGGAAACAGTGAGAAATTCTGCTTTTTCTCTCTGTTCTTCTAGAGTGTAACCGAGAAAAAATGCCAGTAGTGCCGAACACATACAACCGACTAATAGCATATCTGAAACGCCAGTCCGTCCCCAGGCAATAGTTTGGGGATTTAAAGCTATTAGGGCAGCACCAATCCAAGGAGTAGAAAAAAAGAGCGGAAGACGGGGAGTTTTGAGTTTTGAGTTGTTGTTCTCTGTTTCTTCTTCCGGCTTCCATCGGACTTCTTCCTTCTTCCTGACATCCGTTAAATCCCGTACAGTGCTCGTTGCCGAACTTCCTTCTTCCTTCTTCCTTATTTCTTTTTCCTCCTTCCTTCTTCCTTCTTCCTCCTTCCTTCTTCCTTCTTCCTTCGATAGGGTATAAAATCCGAGGCAAGTCAGACCGATCGCGCACAAGGCTGAGGGAAGACGCACGGCCCATTCGTTAACGCCCAGCGTGCGGTAAGCCACAGCCATCAGCCAGTAAATCAACGGCGGCTTGTCAAACCTGGTTTCGCCGTTGAAATAAGGAGTGATCCAATCTCCTGTCACTGTCATTTGACGGGCGGCTTCGGCAAATAACGGTTCGGTTTCGTCAACTAAACCGATGTTGCCGAGATTCCACAAGAAACCTACCCAGGCGATCGCGCACAGCCATAAAATCGATAGCAGCAAAGGTGCGATCCGGCGATTTCTAAACTCTGACAAACTTTTAATAACTTCCTTCACCCAAACTTCCTGCGATTTTAGATTTAAAATTTTAGCTCGCTTAGAGAGTCTACCGAAAGATTCGCATTCTCGAAACTCCCAACTCGATCGAATCTGGTTAAACTCAGATGTTGCACCATTCTCAACAAGCCTTTCATGAACAGGCCGGAAAGCCTGTTCTTTATAATGATGCGGCTATGTGAGGTTAACTCACATAGCCACACCCTTCTCAACAAGACCGGATCAATCGGCTTTCTCGACCAAAATCTCCGCACCAGCAGCTAAGCCTTCACGGCTGCAAAATTAACTGCCATTCTCCGGCTGTGCTGTTCCAAGCCGGCGAGGGTGTCTCCCCGGCGACGAAAGGCCCCCAGTAGCGGCGAGAACCATCCTGAGCAAAAACCACCAGAATGTCTCCCCGTTTGACTTGTAAATTGCCCTCCGGCAGCGATAGCATCAGTCCCTTGCCACCGCCTTCCCCCGGCGCAAAATCCCAGTGCGCGGGTTTTCCATAGGATTCCTTGGCTTGCCGTTTCGACAGCAGGGCCACTCGCACTGGGTGTTCGCTGCGGTTGCTGACGCGCAAAAGGCCGGAGGCTTTAGTATTTACAGGGACTGAAGAAAGCAATTCCTCCTCTGCATCTGGGGGGGTTGGTGTTGAGTCGGGCTTGGGCTCGCTGGTCGTGTCGGCAGAAGCTGTGGCGACTGGGGAAACGGGGAGTGTGGGGGGATATGCGGTGGCTTGTGAGGGCCAATCGCTGGAAGGATTTGAACCGTTGGAGATAGTGATTTCAAAACGTCCTAGAAACATTCCTGTAATTAGGACGATCGACACTCCAATTACGATCTGGTAAATTTTAAGATTCATAAATTTTAGGCTTACAGGATAGACTGCACCGGTAATGAGTCTTAACTATTTTTAATGTAAAACCAGGGGCTGCTGTGCCACAAGATACAGTTACACTTAATTACTTGACCGTTCTCGGCTATAAGTCCGCGATCGCTCAATACCATCTTAGATGTTAAATTTGAGATTTTAGATGGCGACATACTGACCCCGGTAAGGATTTGGAGTTGGTCGGGAGGGTCATTTGTTTACTTATCGGTATAGCTTTTAATACCAGTTGAAAAAAAGAGTACCACTATAGGCCCGTACTCCAAACCCCAATAGTCATCAGTCATTCCCAACCTCAAATCTCAAATCTCAAATCTCAAATTGTATAACTTTTATGCAGAATACCCGAATTAACAGATTGATTGATGTTCTGGGCGATCGCTTCCGAGGGTGGCTGAGCAATCCTTGGCGGCGGATTTCGCTCCTGCTAATTAGTCTGCTATTCGGCACTTTTTTGGGAACAGCTATTTCGACGATCGCTGGACAATCTGCGGATTGGGATATTATCGCGGCCGGGCTGTTGGTGTTGTTGACGGAGTTCGTTAGCTGGCTGGTTTACGGCGGCCCTCGGCCTGTAGCCCGTTCTTTTTGGGTGGATATGCTCAATGCTCTGAAAATTGGCGTGACTTACAATTTATTTGTGGAGGCTTTCAAACTAGGCTCTTAAAAACTTTTTGAATCGGCGCGGGTTTAGGATGAAATATTTGTCACTTGCAGATAGTATTTGTACAAAACCCGCCCCCGCATAGAGAGTTTTTAGGATATGGCTCGATCGACTATAACCCCTGTTGAAATTTTACATCGGTGGCAAGCTGGCGAGCGCCCGATCGCTCCCGACTTCGATCGACTGGCTTTGTGGGAACTTGCGGATGATGTGCGAGCGCGCGCTTTTGGCATTACTCCCGACAATGTAGCCGATGTTGTCCGCTGCAAAACCGATTTATTTTTTTCTCTTCTTGACGAACTGCATACTTTCCCCCTAAAGTCAACTGTTTTCCTCGAAACTTTGTGGAATCTTTGGCTGCCGCTGGCAATGCAATTATCGGCTGCAAAACAAAGTTTAAACCGTCCTTTAATTCAAGGAATTTTAGGAGTGCAAGGAACGGGAAAAACTACTTTATGCCAAGTTTTGAGGCTGATTCTGGGAAAATTGGGATATTCTACTGTCAGCCTTTCTTTAGACGATCTTTACAAGACTTATGCCGATCGCCAACAACTCCAAAAAGCCGACCCGCGTTTAATTTGGCGCGGCCCTCCCGGCACTCACGATATTGACTTGGGAATCGCAGTTTTAGACAAGTTGCGCGCTTCTCAGACTCACAATTTAGCAGCAGTTGACAATCCCAAATTAGATGCCCTCCAACCCGATTTAATTAATAAAAATATAGAAATTCCCAGGTTTGACAAATCTGCCTATGGAGGTGCTGGAGATAGAAGCCAACCGGAAATTATTTCCGGTGCGGATATTGTACTTTTTGAAGGTTGGTTTGTCGGTGTGAATCCGGTGGTGGATGCCAAATTAAGCGAGTTTTTGGCGGATGCACCGTTTCCGATTTCCACAGAAAGCGACTGTCAGTATGCGCGCGATATGAATGCGAAGCTGCACGACTATTTGCCGCTGTGGAACCGATTAGATGGGTTGATGGTTTTGTATCCCCAAGATTATCGCCTTTCTCAAGTGTGGCGCAATCAGGCGGAACGGGAAATGATGGCAGCGGGGAAGTCGGGAATGTCAGAAGCTGAAATTAATCGGTTTGTCGAATATTTCTGGAAAGCGCTGCATCCAGAGTTATTTATTAAGTCGATGCTGGAGGGCGATCGCGTTGATTTAGTAATTGAAATTTTGGGCGATCGCACTGTCGGCAAAATTTGTCGGGCGATCGACTTAAAATTAAGCGATTAGGGACACTAAAAATTAAAAATTTAAGGACACAACATTGTTGTGTCCCTACTGTATTGCATCTTATCGTGCACTCACTTGACCATTCAGGACTTATGCAAAACGTGATTTGACGCGGTAATTATAGGGGTGAAGCGGGGCATCAGCACCCTACAATACAGAGGTTTTGCATCGAGGATCGAGAATTTCTAAATTAACTGCCAGGAGTCCCAAGATCGATCGCTTTCTGCATCAAATCGTCTGTAACTTCGCCCGGTGTACCTGCAGGCGTAATGTCCTGAGCCATCGAACGAAAATCAGCGGGATTGCCACTTGTATCTGCAGGCTTGGCGATATCTTTAGCAGCGGGAATAGGAAATTTAGGTGCAGTTGCAGCGGCGGCAGCTTGAGCGCCCGCACCCGTGCGATCAATGTCACTAACGCTGAATTCTTTTGAAGCTTCGTAGTCTGCTGATACATCAACGGTCGGCAACTTTTGTTCTCCAGCTTCCGCGCTTTCAGTGATCTGCTGAGCGTCAAAGCTCTCAATGTTATTTGGTTCTGTATTGATTTCAGACATAGCCGACTCCTTGCTAGTTTTATTTAACAATTCACTGTATCAATTATTACTTGAATTCCCTGCTTTTTTATCTACCCGCAGATGTATCGTTCGCTTCTATCTTAAGGATGATATATTCTAGGGTGGTGCCTTAACATTACGCCACTTTCCGAAAAAAATGCAGCTTTAGACAAGATCCAAACCCATACATACTAAGCCATTCCCCATTGTTTAATCTAAAATCTAAAATTTAAAATCTAAAATCGTATTACCTCTCGGGGATGGTGACGGACACTTACAAATGTTGATATTTATATATTCTGGAAGCATTTTTAAGGAATTTTGTTTATGAACTCACCCGCCGCCACCAATCCTCACTCTCTCTCCAACGACACTAAAAACATCGTTCAGACAATCAACGGGTTGGGTACAGATGAAAAACTGGCGCTGCTCTACTTTGTTTATGAAAAAATGGGAGATTCAATTACACCAGCCGCTCCCGCCGCCGCCGACCCACAATTAGCTCCCATGCTGCTGGATGATTTTTACAAGCTTTCCCATGACCAACAACTGAATATAATGCGCGGTATTGTTAACCGCGACGACACGCCCTATTCCCACGCTTACGGAGCTTTGACTGCTAACAATCAGTTGGTGGTTTGGTATGCTTGGGCTATTGGTATGGGGGAAACAATTGTCGATATCCCCGAAGGATATGAGGCAACTGAGGCTGTCAATGGTGTGTTGGGTCAAATTGAAGGTCTTGAGTTTGAACAGCAAATTACAGTGCTGCGCGACGTAGCTAATAATATGGGCTACACCGATGTTAAACCAATTGCTACTCAGGCAGAAGTAGGGAAAACTTCTAGTCTGTAGGTAAGAGTCTGCTGTTGCAACCTATCCTACACAAACTCTCCTCCTAGCAGAGAGGGACTCAAGAATAAAGGAATTACCCAAAACCTCTATATGTAGGGTGCGCCGAGGTGCACCCTACCGCTATAATTAGTAGGTAAAACCTTTTTTGGCTCTTACTCATATTTATTCTTTCGTGTCTTAGAGAGGGACGAAAGTTTTTGTATGAGCGGTTAAAATCGGCTCTTCTGAGAAATATAAAAAGGTTTTCAGTCAGCAAGTGAGTTGTTTAGGGTAAATTTTTCGCGGGAATTCCATCCGAAATATCGAACCTTTTTTGAGTGGACTTTCGGCAGTAATTGTACCGTCGATCATCTTGACTAAAGAAGCACAAATAGCTAGTCCTAAACCGGTGCCTGGATATTGGCGAGTTGTGGTTTGGTCGCCTTGGCGGAACTTGTCGAAAATGTGGGGAAGATTCTTTTCACAGATGCCGATTCCTGTATCCCGAACGGTGATAATTAGCCGATCGCCCTTTAATTGCCGCACCTCAATGTAGATGCTGCCCTCATGGGTGAATTTAACCGCGTTAGAAACGAGATTCACCAAAATTTGCCGCAGGCGCAACTTGTCATTAACTATCAACTGATCCTGCAAGCAGACACTGACGGACAATGCCACGTTCTTATCGGTGGCTTGATTTCCGAATTCCAGCGCGACATCCATTACTAAATGCGCTAAATTAAATTTTTCAATTTTTAATTCTGTGTGGCCACTCTCGATTTTGGAGAGGTCGAGGATATCGTTAATTAGCAGTAGCAGGTTTTTGCCGTTATGTAAAATGCGCCCCACCATTTCTGTTTGCTGGGCGCTCAGCAGTTGTTTGTGCTGGCGCAGCAGCAATTGGGAAAAGCCGATAATCGAATTCATGGGAGTTCGCAATTCGTGGGACATGATGCCCAAAAATTGCGATTTTAACTTGGCTGCTTCTAGCAGTTGCAATTTTTGCTGTTGAATGCGTCGCCCCTGATTTTCGAGTTCTTCCTGCTGGCGAATTAGCAGCTCGTTTTGCAAGTCTAAAAGCTGTTCCTGCTTTTTTAATTTTTCGATCGCCAGTGCGTTGTTAATTGCCATCGCCGCTTGTTTTCCCATCACCGCCAGCAGTTGCTGAGTATGCCCGTCAATCGCCGCGCTGTCCTTCCCGTTGCCGATGGCCAGCACACCCAAACGCCCGCTCGGCCCGGACTCGATCGCCGCTGCACAAGCCGCCGCCGGCAGCAAGCCTTTGCGGCACTCCGACCGCCACAGTACAGACTCTCCCGTCGCAAATGCTTTCCACAGCAGCTTGTTTTGCACGTGCGGGGTTTTGCCCCCACCAAAGTTTTCCGTACCCCCGACAGCGCTGAGTTTGAGACCGCTGCAATCGGACTCCAGGAGAGCAACTAGGCAAAATTCCGCTCCTGCGATCGCCTCTACAGTCGCATCCGCAATGCCTTGCAACAACTGGCATAAGCTACCCGCCCGCTGGCTCAATATATTTGTAAACCGCTCTATCACCTGCAAATCTCGCCCAGCCTCTATTACCGTCCGGGCTTCGCACAATTTTTCAGCTTTGAAGTTAGCTTCCGATCGCGCTTGATGCGGCCAAAACTCTTGTTCTGCTTGGGGTTCGGCTTTAGTTTGTTTGATCGGTTCCATATCTGTGTAGGTTCCCACCCACTCCAAAACTTCCTGACTGTCTAGATTAGCGGGCCCTCCTCTCGCGACGTTCCAGCGGTATGTGCCCTCTCGCGTCTGCAGACGAAATATAATTTCGTAGCTTGGCGACGGGCACTTAGAAGTGTGCGATCTCGCCAATAGACGAGGGCGGTCTTCTGGGTGGACGCGCGCCAGATAGCCGAAACCCAAAGCTGCTGCTGCTGGTACCCCGGTGTACTCCTCCCAGCGCTGACAGAAATAAGTCGCCCAGCCGTCGGCATTTGTTTTCCAAACTATGTGAGGAATTGCCGACCACAGGCGATCGTCCTGAGTTTCGCAGTCGCCAACTTGCGGTTGGGGGGATGTTATTTCAGATACTTTGTGTAAGATTTCCGAGTCGGAAAACTCCGACTGAAAAGACTTATTGCCGTGATACTGAGTCATAACAGGTTATATAAATAAGCATTGGACTATAGCCCTAACACCGGCTAAAGACTCGTGCTGCTAGCTTTATTGATTTTGACGAGCCAAGTGCATCAAAATTTTTTATACTTTAAATCTATCTGGGTAGTGGAATCCTTACCTCTATCAACGGGCGGACAATGAGATAATTTAGTTAAACTGTTGAAACATTGAGAGCTTACCTGTCCCGATCGGGCTCGTGCAGGCATCGCCGCAAAATAACTTAAAAATTAACTTGCATTCTTGGCGGCTGCATGAGTATGCTTAAAAATGATGTGCAGCCTGTAAAACCCTAAATCAGGACACATTCTCAAATTTACTCAGTTTAGCTGAGTCAGTTGATGATATTTTAAAAGTTTAGCGGACTATTGGAAGAAAGATGAGTAAAATTCGCGTTGCTTTGGTAGAAGACCATGACCTGACAAGAGTGGGCATCCGCACAGCTTTACAACAGCGTGACACGATAGAAGTTGTCGGCGATGCAGCTAACGCTACAGAGGGATTGAAACTGCTTCAGTCTTCAAAACCTGACGTTGCAATTGTAGATATTGGCTTGCCGGATTTTGATGGCATTGAACTTACACAAAAGTTCAAGAAATCGGTAGCGGAGTCCGATCCCGATACAAAAATTTTGATTCTGACTTTTCAGGACAATGAAGAAGAAGTTCTGGCAGCTTTTGCCGCCGGAGCTGACTCTTACTGCATGAAAGATATTAGCTTCGATCAGTTATTAGATGTAGTAAAAGTAACTCACGAAGGTAACTCTTGGATCGATCCGGCGATCGCCCGCATTGTCCTGAAACAAGCTCGCACTCAGGAAGCCGCGCCGGAAGAACCAAAGGCTGAGGGCAAAAGAGTCACAATTAAGGCTGCTGAACCTGAGTTCAGTCACATCATTGAGACTTACCCTTTAACCGAACGGGAATTAGAAGTTTTGGAACTGATCGTGCAGGGTTACAGCAATGCTGCAATCGCCGAAAAGCTGTACATTACTGTCGGTACAGTCAAGACTCACGTCCGCAATATTTTGAACAAGTTGTGCGCTGATGACCGCACTCAGGCAGCCGTTCTCGCCCTGCGTTCTGGCTTGGTTGGATGAAGCCCGATCATCAGGCAAAATCAAGTTAAAAGTAGGGTGCGCTGGGCGCACCTTACGGCCACGGATTAAGGGTGTGCAGTGCACACCGACTCACTAATTGTTACCAAAAAATTAGGGTAGGCAGTGTGCACCCGCCGAGCAATTGTTTGTTGTTAAAAAAGAGGTAAACTTTAAAGTTGCATCTACCCCAGTACAGATTTTTTTTATCTTTCAATCAGTAAATCTACCTTAAGATAGATGCTAAAAAAATAGCGTATTACTAATACTTGTTGTTGAGCGATCCCCAGTTAGATAAATTTCGCTGGCACTGCCAATATTGCGCGATATCAATTCATAAAAGGCGGAGACAGAGGCCTGATTACGATACTTTTAGGAAGAGTTAAGCCTTAAAAAAATTATATCCGTAGAGTGATGCCTGAGTTCGCTTAAATTTGCGAAATTAAAAGTATCAACTGCTACTGAAATATTTTAGAAAGAGGTATTATGGCCGCCCCAATTGAATTCAAGTTATTTGCTCCCTACAACAAAGGAGCTGCCTTGATTGGCTCTTTTTCTAATTGGGAAGATATTCCGATGGAAAAGGACGAAGAAGGTTATTTTCGCACGCGAGTTGAGTTGGAGGATGGCGTTTATCAATACAAATTTCGCGTTCAGTCGAAAAGCTGGTTTCTGGAAGCAGATCAGTGGGTAGATGTGGTCGATCCCTACGCGACTGACATCGACGATCCTACTCAAAACGGCATTGTTCGGATCAAAGATGGCGATCGCATTATCGATACCTATGTTTGGAAACACGACGATAAACCGCTACCGGCCGATCGGGAATTAGTGATTTATGAAATGCACGTTGCCGACTTTTCCGGTGGCGAAGCAGACCCGCTGGCCCGCGGCAAGTACAAGCACGTCGTCGAAAAACTCGATTACCTAGTCGAACTCGGCGTCAACGCGATCGAACTCATGCCCCTCAAAGAATACCCAGGCGACTACAGTTGGGGCTACAACCCCCGCTACTTCTTCGCGGCCGAGTCCAGCTACGGAACCACAGAAGAACTCAAAAACCTGATAGACGAGTGTCACGGGCGCGGGATTCGCGTGATCATGGACGGGATTTACAACCACTCGGAAGCATCGAGCCCCCTCACTCAAATTGATCACGATTATTGGTATCACCACGAGCCCCGCGATCCAGACAACAATTGGGGCCCGGAATTTAACTACGAATTCTACGACGAAAACTTAGGAACTTTCCCCGCACGCAGATTTGCTGGCGATACAGTCCGCTTCTGGGTTCAAGAATATCATCTCGACGGCATTCGTTTCGATGCGGCGCGACAAATTGCTAACTACGATTTTATGCACTGGGTAGTTCAAGAAGCCAAAAATGTCGCCGGCCCCAAACCGTTTTACACTGTTGCCGAATACATTCCCGACGAGCCCAGCATCACCAATCTAGACGGGCCGATGGACGGCTGCTGGCACGACAGTTTCTATCACTCCATAATTCCACAACTGTGCGGGGACAATTTTGATTTAGAACGGCTCAAAGAGGTAATCGACTGCAAGCGGCAAGGTTACTTGGGTGCTACGAATGTAGTCAATTATTTGAGTAATCACGATCACGATCGCATTTTTGCCGAATTGGGCGATCGCGGAATTTTGGATGAAGCCGCCTTCAAGCGGGCAAAGTTGGGAACCGTGCTGTTAATGACAGCAGTTGGCGTGCCGCTGATTTGGATGGGCGAAGAATTTGGCGAATACAAAGGCAAAACAATTGAGCAATCTAAAATTGACTGGACGCTGCTAGGAAATGACCTGAATAAAGGTTTGTGGGAATACTACAAAGGCTTGATTCACCTGCGTAAAAATAACCAAGCACTTTACACAGAAAACATCGAGTTTTTCCACGAAGACCCCGACTCGAAAGTTTTTGCTTACACTCGCTGGAACGATGAAGGTTCCAGAGTTGTAGTTGTGGCGAATATGTCGGAAAATTATCTGGCAGGTTACAGCGTTCCCCACTTCCCTGCCAACGGAACTTGGCACGAATGGACTGGGAATTATGATGTTGAATCTGGCGATGACAATATTATGATTGACTTGCCGGAATACGAAGCCAAAGTGTTTGTTTGGCAGTAATATCATTTCCGGTTACACCGGAATGATGTTGACTGTTGACTGTTGACTGTTGACTGTTCACTGTGAGTCAACAGTCCGCAATCACGGACGGTGCAAGCGGAATCAATATTATTTCCCAGATTGATTTTCTAAGCACAATTGCGTTGCCGCCGCCGCCGGTATTGGTTTGCTAAAGAAGTAACCCTGACCCATATCGCACTGATGCGATCGCAAAAACGCTAACTGTTCTGCTGTTTCCACTCCCTCAGCAATCACCTGTAAATTCAGCCCCTGTCCCAAGGCGATCGCCAGTTTCACAATAGTAGCACCGCTGCTGCCGGTCACCAAATCGGCCACGAAAGATTTGTCTATTTTTAAATTATTGAGGGGAAAGTTTTTCAGAGACCACAGCGAAGAATAACCAGTGCCAAAATCGTCCAGAGAAATGTGAATTCCCATGTCCTGCAACTGCTGCAATACCGACACAGTAAAGCTCACATCTGTCATGGCAATGCTCTCGGTAATTTCTATTTCTAAATATTCGGGATTTAACTTGGTTTCTGATAAAATTTCAGCGATGCTTTGTACAGTGTGAGGTTGCAGAAACTGGCGGGCTGATAAATTCACTGCTATCCGAATCGGCGGCAATCCCAGTAATTGCCACGCTCGATTTTGCAAGCAAGCAGTCCGCATCACCCATTCGTCAATTTGGCAGATTAATCCTGTTTCCTCAGCTAAGGGAATAAATCGATCGGGAGGAATCAAACCGCGTTCGGGATGCTCCCAGCGAATCAGAGCTTCCATGCCCGCTATTTTGCCAGTATTTAAATTTATTTGCGGTTGATAGTGCAGGACAAACTCAGATTTGTTTAGAGCTTTGTAAAGATCATTTTCTAAGTTAAGATCCTCGGAGACTTTACTGCCGATCGCCTGCGTGTAAAACTGATAATTATTGCGACCTTTCTGTTTAGCTTTATACATCGCCGCATCAGCATTTTTCAGCAAAGTTTCTGCATCTTCTCCATCATAAGGAGCCAAAGCAACTCCCAAGCTAGCCTTAATATAAAGTTCCAGACCCTCAAAATCAAAAGGACTGCTTAAACTCTGGATAATTAGCTGGCAAATCTTAGTTGCTTCCTCCGGGGTGTTGATATTGTACAGCAGCACAGTAAATTCATCCCCGCCCCAACGAGCCATCGAATCCCCCACGCGCAAACAGTTAGTCAAACGCCGAGATACACTTTGCAGCAACAAATCGCCCACTGGGTGACCGAGAGTATCGTTAACATTTTTAAATCTATCTAAATCTAGAAAGATTACCGCCAGCATTTCTCCATTTTGGTGAGCGCTAGCTAAAGCTAAAGACAGCCTTTCATTAAACAGTAATCTATTGGGTAAACCGGTTAATGGATCGTGAGAAGCTTGATGTCGGATCATCGCCTCGACGCGCCTCTGCATTGCAGCCATGTACAGGTGAGTTCCTAAAGATTGTGCTAGCTTCTGTTCCTCGCTAGTCCACTTTTGAGCTTCGCCGGTTTTGATTTCTTTCCAAGCTGCAAAGGACTGTCGGGGACGATCGTGCCGGGCGTCCGAACTGCAACGGCCCGCCCACAAAATTTCGGTTTGTATAGGGCTGCGAAAAACGGTGAGACAGCCGATGCACTGTTGGCGATATTGCAGCGGTACTGCCAAAAAAGATCGAATGGAAGCTGCGACTAAATTGGCAGATACAGATTTAAGTTGAGGTTCTTTAGAAATATCGGAAATTGCGTACAAGTGCGGTACGAGAAAACTGGAAATATTGCTGTCAATTGAGCTGTAATGCTGGGAATATAGATTTTCAAAAATACCTAATTGGCTTGTATGATTAGCTGTTTGTGGTGGATCGTCTTGGTTTGCCCTCCCCATAATCTGCTGCCAAAATGGGCTGAGTTCAAGGTCGATGTCCGCTGGCTGCTGGCCACAGGTATAAAGCAAAGCGGGCCGATCGCCAAACTCGGCTGCAATGTAGAGACGCCCTCCTGAACCATGCAAATGCTTGACAGTTTGTTCGAGAACTGCTTTCCGAATTTCGTGGAGTTCCAGAGGAGAATGCAGCAAACTGGTAATTTGGTTGATAACAGCTTCGTCGCGCGCTTGCTGTCTAGCTTGACTCAGCAGGAAAGATTGGGCGATCGCAATTGAAAGTTGATCCACAAGCAACTGCACCATTTTCAATTCTCGATCGCTAAACCGTTTCGGTTGACTATGGTGAGACACCAACAGCCCCCAAAGGTGATTTTGATGCAAAATCGGCACCGTCAGAGAAGAACGTGCTCCCATAGCCTTCAGATATTCAGCGTGACAAGGGTCTACAGGACGATAGGTAATATCTTCAACTGCTAAAGTTTTACCGGTTTCGGGACAATCTAACCGATTAATTGTTTGATGCTTCAATTCCACATCTACAATCACTCGCTGCCGCGCTTTGAGAAACATTTCCCGAGCACTATGGGGAATGTCGCCTGGTGGAAAGCGCAAACCCAGCATAGATGGCAAATTGTCACCGTTGATGGACTCAGCAATGACCTCACCGCTACCGTCGGCCTCAAAGCGATAAACTTTTACTCGATCGCTCTGTAAAAAGCTGCGGATTTCTAGCGCAGTTGTCGTCAAAATCTCTTGCAGTTCTAAAGAGTTGCGGATGCGATTGGTAATTCGATTGAGTAAAATCTCTTGTTCTAAAGTCGATCGTGACATTTGTGTAACTTTGGTGCGGGTCATGCCTTTTGATCTCCCGGGCTGTTGACAGCATTTTTGCGAGCCACAGTCTTAACTTGCCTTGTATTATACATTACAATACTTTCGCTCTGTCTAGGGGCTTGACCCAACCCAATGATACGAAACTCGGTTTATGGAGATATTTCTGGTTTTCCGACAAATTTCGGTGAGAAACCGGGTTTTTCACAGCAATTACAAGGCCAGGAAAGAGCGATCTGACAATTAGTGAGGACGAAAGTTCGATCGAGTTTGATCAGGACTCAAGTCCTCACTACAAAGCAATTGCAAAGCTACCAGGCAAAAAGTATAAAGAAACCGGGTTGAGCAACCAGTATTCTGCCCTCTGGAGGGAAAATACTGGTTGCTCAACCCGGCTAGTAAGTATTTATACCTTAAAACGTCTCGTTAAGCAGACGCCCAAATTTCCCGAATTCTGTCCGGCAAAAAGCCAGCTATTTCCTGAATTCGCTCCTCGGACAGCTCATCCTTCGTTGCCGAAAATACAGCGGCGATCGCAGTTTCCGGTTTTACTCCTGAAGGAAGTGCGCCTTCTAGTTCCACCCTCCGTGCAAACAAATTGCCATCGATCCCCAAAGGTGCAGGCGCGCCGGTCAAAGGTTGACGCACCCGGCTGAGCAATCCCACCAGCGGATTGGTATCTTTCCAGAGGTCTGCTATTTCTTGTTGCAGGGTTTTGTCATCCGTAGGCAAAACTTCTTTGTGCAATTCAGATTCCACGTGCTCGATGGCGTCTTTTGTCATCACATCGCGCATGACCCGGTACACTACTTCGGTAATGTCGCGGGCATCAAAAATATCCTCCAAGTGACCGTTTACCATCACTTTTTCCAAAAACGGCATATCCTTTGAAGCGATAGGAACTGCCGACCCTTCTTGATGGAGCGACTTCGGAGGATTCGTCTCCATTTTGTGTAACAGTTTGCGGCCTTTTTCTGTTAAATCAGCTTCTTGAAATGCGACTAAAGGCGGCAATACCTCAGTTCCTCCGTAAGGTTCTCCACTAAAGTCAGCTTTAATAAATTCTCTTTGGTTGAGGTAGTCCAGATGACCGAGCAATTCCGCTTCTGCCACCTGGTGACCGACATATTCTTCGGCTGCGTTCCTAATTTCCGACTCTCCCCTGCCGTTTCCGCTGCCAATCTTTTTGAGCAAAATGTAAGTCAGGTCGTCTCTGATTGGAATTGTCATTAAAACCTCCTAGGTTAATATCCGGTAAAGCTTAAGTAAAAACTGAATCTTTTTACTGGCTTAAATTGTGATAATTACTACTTAAAAACATTGAAGTATAAAGTAGAGTAATCAAGTATCTCTCAGCAGGTGGAAGTTATTAAAATTAAGTATGGGTTAGAATCTGCCTTTAGGTAGATCCTTGTATGGAAACCCATGTTTAATGTGGTTAATATCCTAAAAAGGTGTCGCCACTCTTCAATGCTATTAAGCGAGGATGCTTTATTGGTAAGATTCTCCGTATTTATTGCGTGTTTTTACCAGGGCTGACGCACCAAGAGCCCCTAAGTTGGTAATTGGCGCTGGGAGAGGTAGAATTAAGCAGATGCTATGGGGTTAATCAACTGCGGTCGTTTTGCCTGCAGCTTGTAGCGATATTGTATCGGATTAGACCAAAAACTGGTCATGGGAGAGCTACCAATACGAGCCAATCTGTTTCAAGTGCCGCAGCGCCACTTGAAGAATGCCTCGGTAACAAATTTTTTGATCGTTGCGATCGGCATTTATGAACTACCTTCATTGGGACAATAAATTGGAATCCTCGTCTTTCATTAGCGGTCAACCCCAGGTTGACAAGCGTCCTTTAGTGTTGGCTGTAGACGACAATCCGGACAACTTAGAGCTGCTGACACAAATACTCGATTTATTCGGCTGCGAGTGCGTGGGAGCAGTTGACGGATACGCAGCTCTTTCAGCAGCAGTCGATCAACAACCCGACCTAATCGTACTCGACATTTGCCTACCGGATATAGACGGTATGGAAGTAGTAAAGCGCGTCCAACAAAACCCCGATCTCAGACATATTCCGATTGTTGCTGTCACAGCACTAGCAAAACCAGAAGACCGCGCTCGAATTCTCGAAGCTGGCTGCGTGGAATACCTTTCCAAACCTTTTAACATCAAAGATTTAGAAACAGTTATCCGCCAGCATCTCAACTCTCAAATGGTTTTGGTTGAGTTTTAGATTTATAATTAGAATCACGAAAGTGAGGCGCGGAGTCCAAAATTGCGATCGTTCCCGTGCGGCCAGTCTCTAAGGTCGCATCGCGGAGCAAATCAGTGACTCCCACGCCCAAAACCTTTTGAATTAATTCTTTCAGTGGCAATTCCAGAACTGATTCTAATTGTGCTCGCACCTGCAAAGCCAAATCGTGCTGACCGTTCTGAGCCAGCAGTTTTTCTGGTTCAGTAAGCCCATTTTCGATAACAATTATCAATTTGTTATCCAAAAGATTGCAGAGCGCTTGACTTGTTTGGTGTCCGAGCTGAGAGCGGTATAAGGCTTGAATTCCCTGCGACAGAGTGCGTTCTAATTTCCCGCGAGTAGGTTCTAATGTTTCGCCTGTCATATTTTTTATTGAGATAAAGATAAATCAAAAAAACAGTTAACTGTTAACTACTAACTGGTTAACAGTTAACTGCTAACTGTTAACTGTTAGAAATAACCGTCGCGTTATCCGACAGTAACTTCATTAGTTTCCACCCCAGTTGCACCCTTAACGCCTTTAGCAATTGTCACCAACTTGTTGACAATTTCCTGACTGGGAACTGTACCTTTGAGAACCACCGTAGTGCCAAGTTGAGCCACATAAACAGTCTCAATATCCGCAACATCTGGATTTGCATCGAAAGCCTGAGCAACCCGTTTAGCTAAACCGCTTTGATCGTATTCTCCGTTCAAGCCCATGCGTTCCGGCGGGATTGTCTGAGCGCTCGCAGCAGGTTGAGATTGAGCTTGAGATTGAGCTACAGGTGCTTGGTAAGCAGGAGCATCAACAGTTTCTTGATTTTCAAGTTTTTCTAAACCAAACAATCTTTTTAGCCAGCCCATAGAGTTTGTCCTCCGACAAAGTTTGTGTTAATTGACTTGTTAATTGACAGTTGGCACGTCGCCGTGCAATTTTTATTCTCAATACCAGGAATTACGATCGCACTCTTGGATGCAGAAACCGAGTTTTTTTACAAAAAAGCATCGTTACAGCCATCCACCTAGGTAGAAAAACCCTGTTTGTTGAGCTTGGTGCGCCCATCGTAAATACAATTTACTGTTGTACAACTGGGCCGATCATCTGCCTAGAGACATAATTCTCCGGCTCTCAAACAAATAATTGCGCTGATCATTCCGGCAAATCAAACTTAAACTCTTCTTCCCCAACTTCTACTATTTTGTTATACATCCACTCGTGCCAACTTCCTGCCGCCGGAAACTTAGGAATGCTGTTACCAGATAGATAAGTATCCGAAAAATTAGCGACAACTACTGCTCGCATTTCCTCATCGCTCCAGCGGTAATAAGCCAGCACTTTGGCTTCGGGATTTTCGTGAATAAATATC
The DNA here is from genome assembly GCF_036701705.1 of Microcoleus sp. w1-18aA5. NCBI lineage: Bacteria > Bacillati > Cyanobacteriota > Cyanophyceae > Oscillatoriales > Microcoleaceae > Microcoleus > Microcoleus sp. w1-18aA5. The sequence continues at coordinate 53,195 of NZ_JAUPTE010000033.1, forward strand.
AATATTTTTGGTATAAAGTGCCGGAAGTTTTTCCCGCAGCCGAATCACGTGTTTGTAGTATTCCAAGAACTCATGATTTGGCTAAGTTTTCAACAAAAACCATTGCAGTTTATTCGACTGGTTGGGAGTTTGCCGAGTGGATTGTCCAAACTCTTCGCCCATCCACAGCATCGGTATTCCTACTGCTGTGACTAACAAAACCGGGCCTTGCTGATTTATGGTATGAAAGGCTAAATATGCAAGTCATAGAAACCAGTATCTACAAAGCTTCGGGATTTTCAACTTATTTTTTTCATACCCTGATTACGCCACGCCCTGAATTTTAGTGCGGAAATAACCTCTGTCATCTTTTTCTAATATTTTTTTTCCATTGGAAAAAGAGCCGAGCAGTGTAGCTGCTTTGTTGTTGGGAGCGAGGAGTTTGAATTCAATTGCAGCGGCCATGAATATCTGGTTTGCAGAAATTATAAGTGTGATTAGTATTGATTTTTACAATTTGGTAAATCTGTCGCCCTCGTTCTTAAGAGTTACAGGTGTAACTCTTATGTTGTTAGGTAGTTATAGGCGCACCCGGAGGGTTTAGTAGTAGACACCCTAGCGATTGAGTAAGGTGCGCCACTAAGCACCCGGAGGCCAGATTTAAATCAATCAAAAATGTAGTTAAAGTAACTAAAAAATATTAAGGGCTGTTTATGAAAAGTAATTTAACTTTTGATAACTATATAAATCGTGGTCAGAGTTTAATATTTGTAACTAAAGGAACATTTTTTAGCTAACAGAGCTAATACTGTAGAAAGATGTCATTTTAGGCGGAAATAGCGAGGATGTGATTGTAATTATAAGGCAAGGAAAACCACAAGAATGAATGCTTTATTCCACTGGATTTTCGCGCCATCGACTTTAAGCCAAGTTTGAGCCGAGAATAGCAATGATTATTTTTGCTTATGTCTTGGCAGCAGTTGTTTTATATTTTTTGACTGGCAAACTTGGCAGAACCGAAATCAGCTTTAACGACTGCTGCTACCTCAGTAATTGGTAATTGGTGAAAATCTCATTCGTCCCTGTTACCCGTTAGATATTCCGAGCAGTGGCTCTAAAGCTCTAAAAGTTTAATTGGGGATGTTGGCGAATTACCGTTACTGTAAAACTCTGGAGTGTTAAAAATGCTAAAACAAATGTGTTGGTTGCCCAGACTCGGAGGCAAGGGAGAAAAGATATTGCACTTACGCACCGATGCCCGTCAGGGGTGGCGGCCTTATACAGCTTTTCCGCAGTTCGCTGTACCCGACTACCGGGAACCGGGCGGTTCTAAGGGATGGGCAACTTATGTGCGATTCGTTTAGCCTAAATCCCCAAAGGAAGGACGGCTAGCAAGGGTTATTGACCCTTGACAACTGAACAGTCATGTGGGTAACAGGATAGTATCCTAGAAACCTTAAATCCCACCGCCCCGATGCTGGGTTGAAAGCATTTCCCTCGTGACAGAGGTCTGGTAAATCTCTGAACGGCTGCAAGGGAAAAAAGGCAGATAACATCAGTAACCTCAACTAGATGCCTGTCGAGCAAGAATCTCATGGATAATGCGAAAGCGTGAAGGTATGCACGAACCATCGTCACCCATAATGGGGAAAAGAGGTTGCCCCAAGCCAAAAGGCAAGGATAAGGAATCAGCAACTGTACGTTTGACTGATTAGCATTCCAAAGAAACCCGGTGGAGAGTACCGTCCTAAAAGATTCAAAATGACTGTTCGGAACGAAGTAACCTCTCAAATGCTCTTGGTAAGGTCGAATATACCAAGTAGGAAACCATCTACAAGCAGAGAGAGGCGGGATTGAATCAGAAGCAAACGACGTGGTTGTAATGACCCGTATACGCTGACAGATTCACGATGTTTTGGAAGGTATAGTTTTTGGTAGAAGTGAAATGTCTAAAACGAGTAGCAATACTACGGCGGAATGGAAAGACTTGGACTGGCGAAAGCTAGAGAAAAGAGTCTGGAAGCTTCAAAGAAGAATATACCAAGCCTCGCAACGTGGTGACACAGCAGCAGTTCGCAAGCTTCAAAAGACCTTGATGAGGTCTTGGTCAGCAAAATGCACAGCCGTAAGGAAAGTCACACAGGATAACCAAGGAAAAAGAACGGCGGGAGTGGATGGAGTTAAGTCACTATCCCCAGCAGCACGTCTAAAACTGGTAAACCAATTGAGACTAACCGGAAAAGCCAAGGCAACACGAAGGGTGTGGATTGATAAACCTGGAAAGACGGAAAAACGTCCTCTAGGCATACCTACCATGTTTGACCGTGCAATGCAAGCCTTAGCAAAACTCGCTCTAGAACCCGAATGGGAAGCTAGATTTGAGCATAATAGCTATGGGTTTCGACCAGGACGTTCTGCCCATGACGCGATTGAAGCAATACACAGAAATGTCTGCAAGAAAGCTAAATATGTGCTGGATGCTGATATTGCCCAATGCTTTGATCGTATCAATCACCAAGCACTGCTAACCAAGATAAACACATTCCCGAAAATGAGACGGCAAATTAAAGCTTGGCTTAAATCAGGAGTGATGAATTCAGGTTTACTATTCAATACCGATGAAGGGACACCACAGGGTGGGGTAATATCCCCGCTATTAGCAAATATAGCCCTTCACGGCATGGAAGAAAGTTTCAAACAAAATGGAACCTGTAAAGATGCAGTGCTAATCCGATATGCCGATGACTTCTTAGTCATACATGAAGAGCAAGCCGTTGTTATAGCTTGTCAGGAATTAATATCGGAGTGGTTGAAAGAAATAGGGTTAGAACTAAAGCCAAGTAAAACTCGCATTTGTCACACATCTGAAGGATTCAACTTCCTGGGATTTAATACCAGGCAACATAAAGTAGGAGCCTACAGAGCAGCTACAATTGCGATAGGTAGAATATCAAAAACCACAAAAAATCTTGGCTTTAAAACACTCATCACACCAAGCAAGGAAGCAATCAAGAGACATCTTGATAAAGTGGGGAAAATAATAGATGAACATCGCACATCTCCTCAATCGGCTTTAATTAACAAATTAAATCCAGTCATAAGAGGGTGGTGCAACTATTATTCAACTGTGGTAAGCAAAGAAATTTTTAATGATTGCTATCACATAACCACACAGAAACTCCTGGCTTGGGCGAGACACAGATGTTCTAGTAGCAATGCCCACGATACCGTCAAGAATTATTGGCGCAAAGTAGGTAATTACAATTGGACATTTGCCACATCGGACGGATACAAACTATTCAAACACCAAGATACGACTGTCAAAAGACACGTAAAAGTTAAAGGGAATAGAAGTCCGTTTGATGGGGATCTGGTCTATTGGAGTCAAAGAATGAGCAAACATCCAGAAGTCTCTATAAGAATTAAAAAACTTCTAGAAAGACAAAATGGAGATTGTGAATTATGCGAACTCAAGTTTAAGCAAGGCGACAAAATGGAAGTCGATCATATATTGCCACTCTCAAGAGGAGGTAAGGATGTATATGACAACCTGCAATTGTTACATCGCCATTGTCACGACGTGAAGACAGCCAATGATGGCTCAGGTGCGTACGACAAACGCCAAAACATTGAGGAGCCGTGTGTGTTGAAAGGCACAAGCACGGTTCTGAAGGAGAGGGTGGATAAGTGATTATCCACTCGACTCAAACCAGAAGCTGAGAGTTCAAGGGTGGAATTTAATATCGACTGCAGAAGGGCAGCAGTCGATTTTTGGCGAACAGAAAAGTGCTTAAAAAATCTGAAACCGCACCAATAAAAGAAGAGGATTTTACCTCTTCTTTTATTGGCTCTGGACGCAGAAACTGGGTTTTTAACCATCCTAGTTCGTTGCACTGGCAAGGTGTACGCTGTACACCCTACATACTTTCTTTTGAGATGTTTGCCAGTTGCAAGTAAATTAGGCGATCGCCCTTTCCCTGTCTGCTGTAGTTGCTACGTTATGGAGCACCGGCTGGCGAGTTTTCAAGTTAAACCGGTATCCGTGGGGGAGGATGTGTAACTTTGCGCCGCAAATCGCTAAACCCTCATCCTTCAACCGTCCATCTATATTATCGTGGAGTTTTTCCGACTCGTCGATGACAGTTACAGCGCTTTCGCCAATAACTTCCAACTCGTCACCGTGGACTAAAATAGCTGTATTTTCATCAATACCAAATCCCAACACGGCCGGTTGCAGCAAGAGTGCGGTAACTAAGCGTCCCAGACGACCTCGCTGGGCGAAATGCTGGTCGATGACAACTCCTGGAAGGAAACCCATTCCCGGCCCCATTGCTACCACATCAACGCGGGGATTTGTCTCCGAGTCTCCTTCAATAATCATCATGTCTGGCATCATCGCCGCGCCAGCACTGGTGCCACCAATGATAATCCCTTCAGAGAAGCGTTTGTGCATAGCTGCGTCGAGTGTTGTGTCTTTCAAGCAGCTAATAATCCGCGCTTGATCTCCGCCGGTAAAGAATATGCCAGTGGCTTGTTCTATCGCTTCTAAATAATCTGGATTGCTGGCATCTTCGGGTCTCTGGGTGTCAACAACTCGCACATCTTCAGCGCCAAGTCGCTCAAACACCCGGATGTAATTATCTCCTACTTCTCCCGGCAAGCTAGTCGCAGCCGTCATGATCACAATGCGGGCTTTAGTGCCTCCGGCGCAGCGCAAGAATTCCCGCAGAATTTTGCAGTCCCCCTCTTTGTCTTCCGCACCACCAATAATTAGCAACTTCCCCTGAATTTCGTTGCTCGCCATATTATCTCCACTTTTAATTTATTAAATTTCACTAAAACACAAAATTCCTTTTTCCGAAAACTGCCAAAAGGTATATATAGATACAAAAAAATCTCCGGTTTCTACCACTCTAGAACGCACACAGCAAGGATGATATGCGAGTTTACTCATCCTCGACGATCCACGAAACAAACTTACCCCCCCTAACAGGAGATAGGAGGGGTCAAGAAATGAGCTTAAATTACAGGGCCCACGCGCGCGCAGTGATCAATCCGGTTTCTGATCCGATTCTTCGCTAATCCTCCTCTGATTGCTCGTAGAAATCGGGTTGATGAGCGTAAGTCCTCAATTAGTCCGATCGCCCGTTAGTGCGATCGCTCGATCAAATTGCTCAATATGGTACTCGCCCGTTCTAAAGGTAGGTGTCTGGGTTTTCCGTTCCAGACAATCTGATATTCGTTGCTGTTTTGACCATCGCCGTAGCCAGAAATTAGCTTCCGGTGAAATGCTTCCTCAGCTAAGTGGTGAACTTTTTCCCTGAGAGCAGTTTGTGCGATCTTCATAATTTGCTGCCTCTTAAATTTTCTTTCACTGTCATAAACAATTATAAGTACACAGTGTACCTCTCAAAAGTTATAGCTTTTTTTTGTAAGGGGGGAAAGAAGTAGTCGTTAGTCATAAGTGCTTAGTTATCTATGCTTAGTTATCTATGCTTAGTCATCTATGCTTAGTTAGATGTTGAAGGAAGAAGGAATATTTTCCTACTCTCACCCTCTCCCCCTCTCCCCCTCTCCCCATCTCCCCTACTCTCCCACTCCCCCTATAGGGCAATACTGAAGGCAGAATTGTTGGGAGTATTTATCTCACTGCTGGAATATCTATGCCCGCAGGTAGTATCCCATGCACCGACTATAAAGTTACCGTAAAAAATTAGCTCAAAGGAGGTTAGAAAATGCTGCAAGAAAAAACCACTGAAACAGCCCGCGTCAATGCTCGAAAAACCGATATTTTTGATGTTTTCAACTTCAAACACTATATCGGGCCCAACCCTTATTTAGACACCGCGGCTTTAGTTTTTGATTTAGCGGTGACGGGCGGGAGCGAACCTTTGCCGATCGCACATTACCAGGAAATTATTAGCGATCGCTACCCGCAATTCCTGCACGAAACTTTCTTGAACCATGCCCAACTGTTCGGCCGTACCGCCTCAGAAGTAGCAAAACTCGACATGGGTTTGCATTTTCAACACTGGAACATCAAGCCGTTTTCTCAGTTTAACAGAATCAGCATAGAAGCACTTCACGCCCGCACTGCCAGAGCAGTAGTGTACGCAGTTTGGGATTGGTTTGAAGCCATTAATCAAAATCAAGACTTTCCCTTGGAAGCACAAATTGGCGCGCTGCAAAATATGTTCCGGCAGTCAGTTTACGGAGGCCCGACAGTTTATTCGTTAATGCGATCGGCATCCCAAAAAGGCATTCCCGCATTTTATTTGTGGGATGAAGGACTAATGCAATATGGGTACGGCAAAAAACTGGTTCGTGGCTCTGCAACTACCTTTGATTCTGACAGCCACTTAGACTCAGATTTTACTACGCGCAAAGACGATTGTAAAGCTTTTCTTGCTACATTAGGATTTCCTGTTCCCAAAGGCGATATCGTCTCCACAGAAAACGGAGCTCTGGCAGTTGCTAGAGAAATTGGCTACCCAGTTGCTATCAAACCAGTAGTCGGTCATAAAGGAATTGGCGTAACAGCAGATGTCCGGGATGCCGAGGAATTGCAGGCAGCTTTTAAAAGAGCAGTTAAGGCTATTCCCGAAACCGATCCGGTGCGAGTAATTGTGGAAAACAGCATCAAAGGATCGGATTTTAGGCTGCTGTGCGTTGACGGCAAATTTGTTTCTGCAACTGAACGCCGACCCGCTTGCGTAACAGGTGATGGCGACTCAACAATTCGCGAATTGATCCGCCGTGAAAACCGCAAACCAGAACGTTTGGATACGCCAACTTCGGCCATGAGCAAAATTCAGTCCGACGAAGCGATGGAAATGTATCTGGAAGAACAAGGGCTGTCATTGGATAGTGTGCCAAGTAGCGATCGCACTGTGTATCTACGCAAAGTCGCTAATCTTTCCGCAGGCGGCATCAGCATCGACGCTACCCGCACCATTCACCCGGATAACATTGTTTTGGCTCAAGATATCGCCCTACATTTCCGGTTAACTTGTTTGGGGATTGATGTGATGACAGAAACTCTCGCCAAATCTTGGAAAACAGGCAATTTTGGGATTATCGAGATCAATGCCGCGCCGGGAATTTTTATGCACCTCAACCCCGCTGTCGGCGAAGGAGTTGATGTGCCTTCGCATATTATCGAAACTTTCTTTGAATCGGGAAAATCCGCCAGAATTCCGATTATTACTTTCAACAGAATTTCGGTACATGACCTACAAGAAACCATCGACCATATTCTGTTGCAGCATCCCGATTGGACAATCGGTGCTGTTTGTCGCGGTGGACTTTTTGTTAACCGTTCTGAAAAAGTTTTGAATAAGAATTACCATCTTAACGTGCAAAGTTTGCTACGGAATCCCAAGCTCGATTTGTTAATTGCTGAATATCCCGAAGATATTTTGGAAGCTGAGGGAATGTTTTATCGGGGCAGCAATATGGTGGTGCTAGATAATCCGGGAGAAACTGAGATGATGTTGGTTAGAGAAAGCACTGATGACGATACTGTTGTGGTGAGGGAAGGAAATAGTATTTCTATTCGCCGCCAGGGGTTGATCGAACAGTATGCTCTGGGGGATGATGAACCGTTTACACGGGTTTATTTGAAGGAAATAGGGACTGTTTTGTAAGCGGTTCCACCTTTAAGTTGGCTTTGTAGGGCGGGTATTGAGTACCCGCCCTACCAGATCAAGGTTTTTTCTCGTTCCCAGGTTCTTCCGGGGAAGGAATTTGGGAGGGCCCAGATGGGAACTGGCTTAGTTACACTTAGTTACACTTAGTTACAATTCCTCAGTCGTGGATACACTATTCGTAAAAAGCCGGTTTCTTCCCAACTTTCTCGTTACCAGACCAATATTTTCGTAGAAACTGAGTTGGTCAGGGTAAGTCTTATTCCTGCGATCATAAGTTTTTAGACAATCTCGTTTCTGCGCTGCCCTTCGTGCTATCAAGGAATTTCACAAGTCCTTAAACGAATTGCACTCCGGTAGCAGAAGGTGTGGGAATATGAATGTTGCGAGCAATTGGTTTAATTCGCTGACCGAAAGTTTACAGTCGCACCGTCGCTACATTCCAGCAGCGCTGACTCTTTGCACAGGGACGAGTTTGTCATTGGCAGCCGCAGCCGTTGTGTGGCATTCGGAAAACCAACGAATGCAAGTTGAATTTCATCAGCAAGCCGATCGCCTGAATGTGACATTGCAGCAAAGCATCAATAAAAATTTAGAAGTTCTGTACTCACTTGAAGGATTCTACAGGGCATCTACTGAAGTTAGCCGACAAGATTTTAAGCAATTCGCTCAACCTGCACTTGCCCGAAATACTGCTATACATTCTGTTAACTGGATTCGCCGCGTGTCGGCTGCCCAAAAAGCAGCTTACGAACGGACAATTCGAGCCGCCGATTTTCCCGCATTTCAAATTTATGAACGAACTCCTGACAAAAAGCAAGTCCAAGCAAGAGTGCGATCGGAATACTTTCCCATTATTTACAGAGAAGCATTAGAAGAAGATAACAAAGTGATCGGTTTTGATGTTGCCTCCAGCCCCGATCGCAAATCAGCTTTAGAGAAATCGGTGAATACCGGGAAAATAGCGGCTTCGGCGCGGATTAGATTAGTCAGCAACAATCAACCGGGATTGCAAGTATTTCTACCAGTACACCGCCGTACAACTTCTGCTGATAACTCCGTTAACGGCCGCCAAAACCTCATGGGAGTTATTGCGGGTCTGTTTCAGATCACGAGTATGGTCGATTCCTCTTTAGAATCGCTAAATTTAGACAAGATTAATTTTTACCTCTATGACAACTCTGCTATAGAGAAAGAACGCTTTCTGGTGCGCTACGACTCACAAGCTAAGCAGTTGATAGATAACCCAAAACACGAAAAGCCAGAGTTAACTAATTTGCTGGGAAAAATCTGTCAATATCCGAGTGCTTGCACTCGCCTATTTAAGGTAGCAGACCGCCAGTGGAGGCTGCTAGTTTTGCCTGGAAAGGGGTACAACAGTATGAGGACACATCAGGGTTCGCTGGCAATTGGCGCGATCGGGCTATTGATGACTGGCAGCTTGACGATTTACCTGTTGATGTCTCTAGAACGTACTGCAAAAGTAGAACAGCAAGTGTACGATCGTACAATTCAACTAAAACAGCGCACTGCTGAACTAGAAACAGCACTAAAAAATTTGCAGGAAGCTCAATTTAAACTAATCCAAACTGAAAAAATGTCCAGCTTGGGGCAGTTGGTGGCTGGAGTTGCCCACGAAATTAACAATCCTGTCAACTTCATCTCTGGCAACCTAATCCATACAGGCGCATATACTCGAGACTTGCTGAAACTTGTGGAAATATACCAGCAGCAATATCCGAACCCAACGCCCGAAGTGCAAGCGAAACTAAAAGAGATTGATTTGGAGTTTATCAGTGAAGACTTGCCTAAAATCCTACAATCTATGAATATGGGAGCTGAACGTATCAGCCAGATCGTGCTTTCTCTGCGGAATTTTTCGCGCTTGGATGAAGCTGAAATGAAGTCGGTTGACATTCACCAAGGCATTGACAGCACCTTGATGATTTTGGAGAGTCGGCTGAAACCAAAAGCTGATTTTTCGGGCATTAAACTCATCAAAGAATACGGAAATTTGCCATTAGTGGAGTGCTGGGCGGGACAATTGAATCAGGTATTTATGAATGTCTTGAGCAATGCTATTGATGTTTTATCTGATACCGAAAATCCAAAAAAGCTCGAAAACAAAGCCTCCAATTCTGCATTTTTACCTACTATTCGGATTCGCACTGAACTTTTAAATTCTAATTGTGTATGCGTGCGAATCGCTGACAATGGAACGGGCATGACGGAGAATGTCAAAAAACGTTTATTCGATCCTTTTTTTACTACCAAGCCTGTGGGCAAAGGTACTGGCTTGGGATTGTCGATCTGCTATCAAATAGTAGACAAGCATCACGGTTCGCTCAGGTGCGTATCGGCTCCGGGAGAGGGAACTGAATTCTTGATTGAGGTGCCGGTGCGGCAACAGTTCGAGCAATCTGTTTCTAAGGTTTCACCTGCGGTAGGTGTCAATCGATTTTAGATTTTAGATTTTAGATTTTAGATTTTAGAATTGGGGATAAATTACTATTTAATGGTTTAGGTGCCTTCTACAGTTGCAGCTTTTCTGAGAACTAATATCAAGTGAAATTAGGTGAATAAATTGGTAGAAGTTAATTTTTTTAAAATAGTTTTTAGGAGTGGGAACCGCAGAAATCGATTGACATATAGTAGTTCTCAAAAAAGTTCGTGGGCGCGTGGGTTTTCGGTGTTCGGTAATCGGTAATCCGGAAAAAGGTCATCATGAAAAAGCTTGCTGTTCAAAAGCAGGGTAGCGCCATTATTCATTACCCATTACCCATTACCAGACATACCTCACTCTTAATGAGACTGGGCTATATATACCTAGCGAGAATTTGGCTTGCATTCCTGTGAAAGATGCTCGCGGTGCTTAGGTTGCACCCTACAATTAACAGTCAACTGTCCTGAGTTATAGTTATTGCCAATCGCGTCTTAATTTATAGTTAAATATCGCCCAAAACAAATATTTGGGGTTTTACCCGTCGTGACAATTTATAATTGTAGCGATGCCAGATTACCAATTACTAACTACGATGTCTTTACAATTTATTAGCATTCCGCCAAAAACTGATCGCAAACCTGTCGCTTTGATTGTCGCTTTACATGGATGGGGTGCTAATGCTCGGGATTTGACTTCCTTAGCACCCTTTTTCAATTTGCCGGATTATCAGTTTCTGTTTCCCGATGCCCCATTTCCTCATCCCCAGGTAACAAGCGGCAAAGCGTGGTATAACCTTCAAAGCAAAGACGCTCAGGGATTGGTAGAAAGCCGGCAATTGCTGAGGGAATTTTTGCTGTCTTTGGAAAGCACCACGGGCGTGCCTTTGTCTCGCACGATTTTAGGCGGCTTTTCTCAAGGCGGAGCGATGACTCTAGATGTGGGATTGACTTTGCCCCTAGCTGGTTTAATTTGTCTGAGTGGTTATTTACACCAGATTTCGCCAGTTGCGGGGAGTGTTTTGCCACCTGTTTTAATCGTACACGGTACTCAAGATACTATTGTTCCCGTTAGTGCTGCTGTGCGATCGCGCGAGAGTTTGACAGCTTGGGGAGCTGCGGTGCAGTATCGAGAATTTAACATGGGACACGAGATTCTGCCGGAAGTTATAGATGTAATGCGAAGTTTTGTTGTAGAAACTGTGTCGAAATCTGATTAAAGGTTTAGTATATAGTATGGCGGAAGTCTCGGGCAGGGGAAAAAAATGAAAACTTTAACCAAAGCATCGCGCGATATTGCTGTACTTACTTCTCAGGACGTGGCGGAATTGGCTGTCCGTTTGGAAGTTGACGATTATACAGATCCTTTTGAGGGATTGAATGATTGGCATTTGTTGCGATCGCTTGCTTTTCAGCGGCCAGAGATGGTTGAACCTTATCTCCACCTTCTGGATATGGAAGCCTACGACGAAGCATAGACTTAAAAATCTAGCTCAAAATTTTCTACGGGATTGAGGAAGAAGTTAGCAGCATATTTTGTTGCAGATTAAACAGATGAGTGAGGGATTTTAGTCTGTTTTTATCTTAATTTCTTTCTTGATTCTTTTTTATGGCTGAAGGATGAAGGATGAAGGATGAAGGATGAAGGATGAAGGATGAAAGAATGAGGAGAGGCGATCGGGCAATTCTCCGCAATGGTTTCAGGAATTCATCAAGTTCTCATAACCTCGAAGGTTGCTGTATTACCAAAAATCATGAAGGGCAGACGAATTTTAATCGGCGTTAGTGGCGGGATTGCGGCTTACAAAGTTTGCGAAGTAGTTTCAACTTTAGCGAAAGCTGGAGCGGAAGTTAAAGCTATTCTTACTGATGCGGCTGGGGAGTTTGTAACGCCTTTGACTTTTGCTACTCTCTGCCGCCATCCTGCTTTTACTGACAAAGATTTTTGGCAACCAAGTCACGGGCGCCCCCTGCATATTCAACTGGGAGAATGGGCGGAAGTTTTTGTAATTGCTCCCCTGACAGCTAATACTTTGGCTAAGTTGGCGGGGGGTTTTGCTGATAATTTGCTGACTAATACTGTCTTAGCTTCTAGTTGCCCAATTTTGCTGGCACCGGCGATGAATACGGATATGTGGGAACAGCCGACGGTGCAGCGGAATTGGCGGGAAATATTGAGTTATCGGCGCTATCATGCTGCGAATCCGGGGGCGGGAATGCTGGCGTGCGATCGCGCGGGTGTCGGCCGCATGGCAGAACCTTATGAGATTTTGCCTCATATTGAATCGCTGTTGTATGCGAAGGGCGATCGAGATTTGGCGGGCATTAGGGTGTTGATCAGTGCGGGAGGAACGCGGGAACACCTCGATCCGGTGCGGTTTATCGGCAATCCTTCCAGTGGCAAAATGGGCATAGCTTTGGCGCAAGCTGCACAGCACCGGGGCGCGACAGTGACGCTGGTACACAGTATAACTGGGGAATTGCCGCTCTCAGGTGTGCGGGCGATCGCAGTTACGAGTGCAGAAGAAATGCGGGAGGCGATGCTGCAATGCTTTCACGATGCGGATTTGACGGTGATGGCGGCGGCCGTAGCGGATGTGAAGCCGGCTGAGTACAGTAGTGAGAAATTGCCCAAGCGATCACTCCCGAATTGTTTACCGTTGGCACCGGTAGCGGATATTGTGGCAGAGTTGGGAAAATTGAAACAGCCGCACCAAAAATTAATCGGGTTTGCAGCACAAACTGGGGATATTGTCAAGCCTGCTTTGGAGAAATTGCGAGCGAAGAAACTGGATGTAATTGCCGCAAACCCGATCGATCAAATAGGTGCAGGTTTCGGCAGCAATACCAATCAAGCAATATTAATTAATGCCGCCGGCAAGCAAGTAGAAATAGCATCTTGCAGCAAGCTAGAAATGGCTCACCGATTGTTAGATTTTGTGATGAAAGGGTGAGGGCGAAATTTACTCATTAACTGGGATTAATTACTACTGGTTCGGGCGATAATTCTGATTCCCCAAAATCCGTTGATTCCGAGTCAGCGGGCAATTCAGTATCTGCGACAGTAATTTCTAGTTTAAATCCTAACGCTTCGAGTAATTCTACAAAGCTGTAAATTTCCGAACCGCCGCTTTCAGTCAGCATCTTATCGAGTTTTTCGTGATGTTCTTTTGCTGACTCCGAAAGAGAATTTATCCTGATTTTAGCCTCAATTACCTTTCTGATGGCATTTCTCAGGAGTGCGGGTTCAGGGTCTTTTTCTTCCAATATAGCCCCGATAAAACCAGCAGCGTGTTCAGCATCTTTAAGAGATTCAATTAGGGACTCGCGGTAGCTATCGCTGGTAGGCATTTTCATTGAATTTCCGTGGTTGTACTTCCATAATTTTATCGCAGTCGATCGGCAATTTCTCTCGTAAGTGCGATCAAAAGTCCATTCAACAAGCAAATCATACTTAAGATAGAGGTATTCCAGCGACAAAATAGTAAACCTTGTTTGAGGAAACAAAGTTTAAATCAAACAGGGCATTGTGAATGAATTTTAAATCGATCGCACAAACCAATCTACTATTCGGCAGCCTGATAATTAGCCTCGGATTGCAAGCACTTCCAGCAGCAGCGCAATCAGTCACCGACGCGCAAGTTTCCGCCCTTGTAGAAGCGCTGCGACAAGCCGCCCCGCCACAAGCCGCAAATGACGGAATGTACAGTCAGTGGCAAGTTTTACCGAACAATATTTCCCGCTGGGCAAAATTCTGTACCAAACAAGATTTAACACCGCAACAATTTGAGGCTGACGCGACAAAAGCCAAATCAATTGTTACCTGTATCGTGGGCGATTTGCTGCGCGACGAATACAAAGCTAGCAGCAACAATGAATTAACCGCAGTACGCCGCGCCGCTTGCTGGTGGATGACTGGGGACTCCGCAGCTTGTAAAAGTGGGGCAACTGCTACTTATGCCGATAAAGTTATCAGCGTTTACCAGAAGCAGCAACCTAAAAAGTAAAGTTTGTGCTGGCGGAATTTAGATTTTTTTGACCGCAGCCCTACATTTTAGGGAATACCGGGACTCGGAGGAGTAACTTAAATACGGGCGCAAATGACCAAGAATTTCTTGATGGTACAAGCCCCCGGATTTATCCGTGAATCAATCCAAAATCGAAAATCGAAAATCCTCAAGCCCCCGCATTTATCCGTGGGGTCAATCTAAAATCTAAAATCTAAAATCTAAAATCGATCGACTGCTGACAAATTGCAGCATCGGTGCATTCTCAAGCGTTATTTTGATGCACGGCTGATGGATTTAATTGAGTTGTAATTCGATACACTTTCGTTGTATTAGTGGACGTGTTGTGAGATGATCTGCCCTCTTCTCAATGGCGCGATTGCCGCTAGGGCGTCGGTTCAGTATTAGGAGTTGACAAAACACACTGAAAATGATATGTGAATTGAAAATCCTGTTAAATTC